>CACEEO010000001.1 GCA_902558585.1 uncultured Pelagibacteraceae bacterium
TAGGGGCTGGAACTTTATTGTTTGCATTTGGAATAGGTCCTTGTGTTGCTTTAGGACTTTATTTAGTTGATAAAACTTTTGATTAGGCTGCAGCTATAGCTTTTTCACTTTTTTTTCTTTCGTGTGGGTCAAGAATTGCTTTTCTTAATCTACAAGAGTCTGGTGTTATCTCTAAAGCTTCATCAGTATTAAGTATGCTTAATTGTTCTGCAATTGACATTGTTCTTACAGGTGTAAGCACAACATTTTCATCTGTACCTTGAGTTCTCATATTTGTTAACTTTTTACCTTTCATAACATTGATGATCATATCTCCCGGTTTAGGCGATAGACCAACAATCATTCCAGGATAAACAGAGTCATTATGTGTAACAAACATTTCTCCTCGTGCTTGTAAATTAAAGATTGCGAATGCAACAGCTTTTCCTTGCTCCATTGAGATTAACGCTCCGTTTCTTCTGCCTTCCATCTCTCCTTCAAAAGGACCATAGCAATGGAATAATCTGTTGATCACTCCGTTTCCTTTTGTAAGTGTAAGAAATCTACTTGTGTACCCCATAAGGCCTCTAGTAGGTGCATGAAAAATTAATCTTTTTTTGTTAGTTCCAGTATCTTTTAGTTCTATTAGTTTACCTTTTCTTCTATTCATTGAGTCAATTACTTTTGATGAATGTTCTTCATCAAGATCCATAGTAATTTCTTCAATTGGCTCAAGTTTATTTCCACTCTCATCAGTTTTGTATAAAACCTTTGGAGGGCTAACTGTCATTTCAAAACCTTCTCTTCTCATTTGGGTTAAAAGAATCTCCAACATCAACTCACCCCTACCACTAACAACAAAAGAGTCTTTTCCCTCATTTTCTGAAAATGTAATACCAACATTATTTTGTGCCTCTTGAACTAATCTATCTCTTATTTGGGTGCTAGTTAGTTTTTTACCTTCAGTTCCAGCTAAAGGTGAAGTATTTACAGTAATCGTAATTGACATTGTAGGAGGATCTATTGGAGTAGCAGGGATCGGCTCATTTACATCTGGGTCACATATTGTATCAGCAACGTTTGCTTTTTCTAACCCGGCGACAACCACAATATCTCCAGCCTCGCCAACATCTATCGGAACTTTTTTTGTTCCTTCATATCTAAAAATTTTTGTTAATTTTCCTTCATCAACTTTTTCACCATTCAAATTGATTGCTTTTATAGATTGATTAGCTTTTGCAGTACCCTGAGTAATTCTTCCAACTAAACTTCTTCCTAAAAAACTATCTGCATAAAGTAGCGTTGACAACATTGCAAAAGGTTTTGTCTTATCAAGTTCAGCAGGATTTACATGATCAACAATTAAATCTAACAAAGGATTTAAATTTTCTCTTGGACCATCAACTTCATGATCTGCCCAGCCTGATCTTCCACTTGCATATAGAACTGGAAAATCTAATTGCTCTTCATTTGCGTCTAAGCTAACAAATAAATCAAATGTTTCATCCAAAACTTCATTAGCTCTTTGATCAGCTTTATCTAATTTGTTAATAACAACAATTGGTTTTAATCCTTGTTTAAGTGCTTTAGATAATACAAATTTTGTTTGTGGCATAACACCTTCTGCAGAGTCAATTAATAACAATGCTCCGTCCGCCATACTTAAAACTCTTTCAACTTCAGCAGCAAAATCTCTGTGGCCTGGAGTATCTATTATATTTATTCTTGAATTTTTCCAATTAATTGAAGCAGGTTTAGCTAAAATCGTAATTCCTCTTTCTTTTTCAAGCTCACCCGAGTCCATTAATCTTTCATCAACAACTTCATTATCTCTAAATGAACCACTTTGTTTCATTAAATTATCTATCAGAGTAGTTTTGCCATGATCAACGTGTGCTATGATTGTGATGTTTCTAATATTATTACTCATAAATTCTGGCTCTTATACATATTTAAAAGGATATTAAAACTCAAAAAAACTCATAACTGGCTTGAATAATTTTCAAAATTAAGGATTAATTTGTCTTTTTTTGCTTATCTTTTTTAAGTTTTCTTTTTTCTTTCAAGCTCAATTTAGGTCTTTTTTTAACACTAGAGTCTTTAAATGATTTACCACTATATCTTTTTGACATAATTATACCTAACATAAAAAAAAGATATCATAATAAAAAATATTTATAATATAAACCTCCAACCAGATATGTATGATTTTAATTGTTTTTTCCTATTTGGAATTGTTTGTGGTAAATAATTAATGATGAAACCTACATACCGCCCAGAAATAGATGGTCTAAGAGCCATTGCTGTCGGTGCTGTTATTCTCTATCACTCTCAAATTACTATTTTTGGTCATCAAACTTTTAAAGGTGGGTTTATTGGGGTAGATATATTTTTTGTCATTTCAGGTTATTTAATTACATCTATTATTTTAAATGAATTAGTCACTACTGGTGCTTTTTCATTTAAAAATTTTTATGAAAGAAGAATAAGACGAATACTTCCAGCATTATTATTCGTTATGTTAGTATCACTTCCATTTGCGTGGATGTATTTGTTTCCAAGTAGTTTTGTAGATTTTTCAAAATCCATTTTGTATTCACTAGGATTTAGTTCTAATTTTTATTTTCATTTTTCAGGTCAACAATATGGTGCTGAAAGTGGTTTGTTAAAACCATTTTTACACACTTGGTCATTATCGGTTGAAGAACAATTTTATATTTTATTTCCATTAATTTTATTAGTCACATTTAAATATTCTAGAAAATACTTAATTCACATCTTGATAACAGGATTTGTTATCAGTTTAGGATTAGCAGATTGGGGGAGCAAAAATTATCCATCTGTTTCTTTTTATTTTCTTCATACTAGAATGTGGGAACTGTTGGCAGGCTCAATACTAGCATATTTTGAGGTTACAAATGGTCATAGAAGTCAAAATAAAAGATTAAATTTAATACTACCATTCACAGGATTAATATTAATTGGTCACTCTATTTTGTTTTTTAACGATAGAATGTTTCATCCATCTTTTTATACATTGTCTCCTATTATTGGGGTATGTTTAATTATCTGGTTTTCAAACAAAGATGAAGTGGTAACAAAAATACTTTCTACAAAATTTTTTGTAGGAATTGGATTAATTTCTTATTCTTTATATCTTTGGCATTATCCTATATTTGCCTTTATTAGAGAAATTGATTTTTTTGATAGAAGTATTGGTAAAAAATTAATTACTGGGTTTACTATTATAATTTTATCAATTTTTACTTATTTTTTTATTGAAAAACAATTTAGAAATAGAGAGAACAAATTTAAAAATATATTTTTAACTATTATATTTTCTTTAATTGTTCTGTTTATTTTTAACATTAGTGTCACTTCGTTTAAAGGTTACGAGAATAGATTACAAAAAAGTGAAACACTTTTTAAAAATTTAACTAGTGATGAAAATTTTTTTGAGAGAGAGGAATTTTATAACCAAAATGTAACTTTAAGCTCAAATTCAAGTGATTTGGATATATTTTTGGTTGGTGATAGCCATGCTGAAACTTTAAACTATCAATTATGGAAAAAATATAAAGATTACTATAATTTAAATTTTTCAATATTTACTGGTTGCCAATTTATATTAAATTTAAATAGAGTTAATAAAAAAACTTTAAAATCCCATTCTTGTACGAAAGAAAGACAGCAAAAGCGAATTGAATTTATTAACAAAACAAACAGTTCTATTGTTATTTTATTTGGAAGACTACCTTTAATTTTAAATGAAGAAAGTTTTAATAATTACGAATATGGATTTTATGAAACTGAAATGAATGATTTCTTACAAGATGATAAAAATTCTTTAAAAACAAAATTACAGAGACAAAAAAATATAGTAATTAATTATAAAAAGACAATTGATCAGTTGTCAAAAAATAATCACAATATAATTTTAGTTTATCCTATGCCTGAGGTTGGCATAAGTGTTCCAAAAGTTATAAAAAATTTAAAATTTAATAAAAATATTGAATTATTTAGAGATGGTTTATTTACTACCTCTTATGAAATTTATAAAAATAGAACAAAATCTAGTTTTGATTTATTAGACTCCATTAAAGGTGAAAATATTTACAGAGTTTATCCTCACTCATTATTCTGTAACACAACTATTAAAGATAGATGTTTAACTCACGATGATGAGAATATATTTTATGAAGATGATGATCATCCTAGTGGAGAAAGTGCTAAAATGATTGTTGATTTAATAGATAAAGAAATAGAAAAGATAAGGCTTAAATCTAACTAAACTCTACTCTACAGATATTAATTTTAGGCAAAAGCAATTCAAAAGATGACTTCATTTTTTAGGTGGGTTAGGTTTAATTCAATGGATATTGATATTAATTTTAATTTTTATTCTGATACACCCAAAGGAAAGGATCCTGATTCATATAGTGAAACCCTAAGAAAATATCACCAATTTCTTTGGAGTAAATCTTTACCAAATGGATCAATTTTTAATCTGGATATTAAAACACCTAAAATTCTACATCATAAATCAGATTTAGGAGAGTTTTTTTTATCCAGCGATTCACTTGCCCATGATTACAGTAGATGGAAAAGAACAGAAGATATTATTAAACAAATTCCTAAAAAAGAAATAGAATCTTTTTATAATCTTGGTTGTACTATTGGAGGATACATAATTTTTCCTTCTAATAGAGTTGATGATAAAATGACAATTAATGGTTCTCGTGGAATAAATAGTAAGATTAAAGATAGATTTGATTTAACACTTGAATGTATAAAGAGATTTTATCTAAATGAAATTAGTCCATTAACTGAAACTTTAAATAGATATAGGTCTTTTTTTGAACTATTTAACAATTTTGAAGGATATGTAGATTTCTTTCTTCTTCAAGATTTGGTTAAAGAAAAATACTCTAAAATTAGTTATTTTCTACCATTTAATAATTTTCAAAATTCACCTATCCCAAATGATATAGTAGAATACAAATTGTATAGAAAAAATATGATTGAATTTATAAATAAAAGAAATCAAAGAATTAAAAATTATTTAAATGAATAAAAAAGAGATTAACAAATTATTAAAAGATAAAAAATTCAAAAAAAATAGTAAAAAGTTAAATTTAGATAATGAAAAAACCTAAATTCCAAATAGATAAATTTTTTAAAGCACTACAAAAACCATATCAAAGTATTCCAGGAGCGATACGAGATTCAGGGCATAAAAAATTTATTGAACTTAATGAAAATGGTGAAAAAATTTTTGAAGATAATGGATATAGTAATATTGAAGAAAACTTTCAAAATTTAGATAAAAGTTTCAAGTGTTCACCAATTTTAGAAATAAGAGATGGTAATGATTGGTATTATTGTAATTATCAATATTTTCATTTATCTACAACAAAAAGTGAATATAGTTTTGTTATTGGAAACAGAAATTTTAATGCTGACTTCGACTCCTTTGTACTTAGCAGACATCAGAATATTAAAAAAGAAGATATAAAAAAATTGTCAATAAAAGTCTTAGAAAATTTAGATAATTTAAATAAAAACGAACGTTATTGCGAACAAATATTTCTAAATAAATCCTATATTTGGGGTAATGAGAAAGAATATAAGAAAATGAAAGTAGATAATATTATACCAACTTCTTTAAAAGAATTTTTCTTACCATTTCTTGAAAATAAAAAAGATTTTTTTAAAGATGATGACGATGTTAAAGATATAAAAAAAATTACATCAACTATTTATATGTTGAATGAAAAAGATATGAAGAAAATTGATAGTATTAAATATTTTTCTATTGTTAAAGGTGCCATCTGGGGTCGTATTGATAGAAAAAAGAATTTAGTTAACCGTAGATAAAATCACCAACCTTCATCATACATTCATCACTATATTCATCACCAACAATTTTCGGATAAATAAAAAAAAAGGGCAGTAAAAACTGCCCTTTTTGAATTTTTGTTTGAGAATAATGGGGATTACATTCCCATTCCACCCATTCCACCCATACCGCCCATACCACCAGGCATTCCACCAGGCATTCCGCCAGCAGCATCTTTTTCCTCTGGTTTGTCAGCGATCATTGCTTCTGTAGTTACTAATAATCCAGCAATTGAAGCAGCGTCTTGTAAAGCAGTTCTCACAACTTTAACTGGGTCTATGATACCCTTTGCAAACATATCACAATATTCTTCGTTTTGTGCATCGTAACCGTTAGTTTTTTTCTTCTGCTCTAATAATTTACCAACTACCACTGAACCATCTACACCAGCATTTTTAGTAATTTGTCTAATTGGAGCTTCTAATGCTTTTCTCACAAGATCAACACCTGCTTTTTGGTCATCACCTTTCGCTTTAACTTTATCAAGTTCTTGAGCAGCATAGAGAAGAGCACATCCACCTCCAGTTACAATACCTTCTTCAACGGCAGCTCTAGTAGCGTTTAAAGCATCTTCAACTCTGTCTTTTCTCTCTTTTACTTCAACTTCAGTCGCTCCACCAACTTTAATAACTGCAACTCCACCAGCCAGCTTAGCAAGTCTCTCTTGAAGTTTTTCTCTATCATAATCAGAAGTAGTTTCTTCAACTTGTTGTTTGATAGAAGCACATCTTGCTTCAATGTCAGATTTTTTACCACTTCCATTTACAATAGTACTATTATCTTTATCAACTTTTATCTTTTTACAAGATCCAAGATCATCAAGTTTAACATTTTCAAGTTTGATACCTAAGTCTTCAGATATAACCTGACCTCCTGTTAAAATAGCAATATCTTCAAGCATTGCTTTTCTTCTATCACCAAATCCTGGAGCTTTAACAGCCACAACTTTTAAACCACCTCTTAGTTTGTTCACAACTAAAGTTGCTAAAGCCTCGCCTTCAACATCCTCAGAGATAATCATTAATGGTCTACCAGCTTGTACAACAGCTTCTAAAAGAGGGACCATAGGTTGCAAGTTAGTTAACTTTTTCTCATGTAAAAGAATAAAAGGATTTTCTAACTCTGTAGTCATTTTATCACTGTTAGTGATAAAGTATGGTGATAGATATCCTCTATCAAACTGCATACCTTCAACTACATCTAATTCTGTTTCAATACCTTTGTTTTCTTCAACAGTAATAACTCCCTCGTTTCCAACTTTTTGCATTGCTTTTGCAATCATTGTTCCAATTTCTTTATCGCCATTTGCTGAAATTGTACCAACTTGAGCTATCTCATCGCTATCTTTTACTTTTTTTGCAGATGCAACAAGACTATCTTTTACTGTTTCCACAGCAGCATCAATTCCTCTTTTTACATCCATAGGATTCATGCCAGCTGTTACATATTTAACACCTTCTTTGACAATCGCTTGCGCAAGTATAGTTGCAGTCGTAGTTCCATCACCAGCTTCATCATTAGTTTTGCTAGCAACTTCTTTAACCATTTGTGCTCCCATATTTTCAAACTTATCTTCAAGGTCTATTTCTTTAGCTACAGAAACACCATCTTTAGTAATTCTAGGTGCACCATAAGATTTATCCATTACTACATTTCTTCCTTTTGGTCCTAAAGTTACTTTAACAGTGTCAGCTAAGATATTTACACCTCTAATCATTGCTGCTCTTGCTTCAGCATCAAATTTAACAACTTTTGCCATTATATATCTCCTTTAAATTAAATTACTTAGTTGTAATACCCATAATGTCTGACTCTTTCATTATGCTGTATTCTTTACCATCAATTTTGACTTCAGTTCCTGACCATTTGCCAAATAAAACTTTATCACCAACTTTAACATCCATTGGAATTATTTTTCCATCTTCAGTTTTTGCTCCACCACCAATGGCAACTACTTTACCTTCTTGAGGTTTTTCTTGAGCTGTGTCAGGGATAATAATACCTCCAGCAGTTTTTTCACTGCTGTCTAAAACTTCGATTAAAACTCTGTCATGTAACGGTTTAAATTTCATAAATTCTCCTTAATAATTCTTTATAAATATGAGCTTCATATAGATATTTCAGCGTCTATTTCAAGATCAGAAAATCTATAGGATATTAATATTGCTAGTAAATTCGGGATTTTATGGTTTATACCTTAAAATATGACCAAAAATTTAGATTTAAATGGCTTACAATCAATTGCTGATAATTATGATCTTTTTTATATAGACTTATGGGGTGTTGTTCATAATGGGGTTAATCTTCATGAAAAAGCAATAGCTGTTTTAAATGAACTTTTAAAAAAAAAGAAAATGTTAGTACTTTTAACAAATGCCCCAAGGCCAAATAAAACTGTTCAAAATTTTTTAGAAAAGATGGGCATGGATAAAGTACTCAGAGATCAAGTGTTTACTTCAGGAGAGGCAGCATTGAATTATTTGAAAAAATCTTACTTATCGAAAAAGTTTTATCACATAGGTCCACCAAGAGATTTTGATTTATTCTATTTATTTGAGAAAAATAAGTGCGAAGATATTAGTGATAGTGAATATTTATTGTGTACAGGGTTGTTTGATGATCATGATAAGGATTTAAAATTTTATAAAGATTTACTTGAAAAACATATTACTAAAAAAATGATATGCACAAATCCTGATTTAATCGTTGATCGTGGTGAAGTTAGAGAGTTGTGCGCAGGTTCTGTCGCAATGGTTTTTGAAAAAATGGGTGGAGAAGTAGTATATTTTGGAAAACCACATCCAGAGGTTTATAATCAGTCAATTGATAATAAAAATAAAAAAATATTAGCAATTGGCGATAATTTAAATACCGATATCAAAGGTGCAAATCTTTTAAATTATGATTCTTTATTAATCAGTAACGGAATACATAGAAATGAAATAAAAAATAAAGGCATCCAAGATGTTTCAAAAGAGTATGAAGCGATAGTTAATTTTATTCAATCAGATTTAAAATGGTAAAACATTATACAAATTTTAACATTAAAAAAATACACAAAGGCTCAATTATTTTAATAGGTAATTTTGATGGTTTACATTTGGGACATCAAAAATTATTTCAATTAGCACAGTCATATAAGAAAAAATATAATTTAAAGATTGGTGTTGTAAATTTTGATCCAATGCCAAAAATGTTTTTTAATAAAAAATTAAAAAATTTTCGACTTTCTAATGCTGAACAAAAATTTAAGTTACTTAGTAATTTAAAAGTAGATTTTGTTGTTACAAAAAAGTTTGATAAAAAATTTTCTAAAACTAAAGCGCAAAACTTTATTTCTCAAATTTTAAATAAAAAATTAAGTTCTAAATTTATTTTTGTTAGCAATAATTTTAGATTTGGAAACAAAAGAGAAGGAAATGTTAATTTACTAAAAAAATATGAAAAATTGTTTAACTATAAAGTTGTTAAACCTGAGCCATTAATTAAAAGTGAAAAGATCGTATCATCATCTTTAATAAGAAATCTTTTAGAAAAGGGTCTATTGAATAAAGCTAATAATCTTTTAAAAAGAAACTGGGCGATACAAGGTGTAGTTAAAAAGGGAAGACAAATAGGAAAAAAAATTGGTTTCCCTACCTGCAACATAGACATCAATGATTACGTTTTAGCAAGACCAGGGGTTTATGCCGTGAGGGTTTTGAGAAAAAATAGTGATAAATATCTTAAAGGAATTGCTAATCTTGGATACAGACCAACATTTAATCAAAAAAAAATATTACTAGAAGTTCATTTATTTAATTTTTCTGGAAATCTCTACAATAAGCTTTTATCAGTAGAGTTTTTAAAGTTTATAAGAAAAGAAAAAAAATTTAAAAATGTTAATCAATTAAGAGCTCAAATTAATAAAGATTTAAATATTGCAAAAAATACTAAATGACTAAATCACAAATAAATCTCCCAAAAACTGCTTTTTCCATGAAAGCTAACTTACCTACTAGAGAGCCAGAAATTATTGAATATTGGAAAAAAATAAATCTTTACGAAGAGTTAAGAAACGAAAGTAAAGGAAGGGAAAAATTTGTACTTCATGATGGACCCCCATATGCGAATGGAAATATCCATATGGGAACGGCTCTTAACAAAATTCTTAAAGATATAATTGTAAAATTTCATCAAATGGATGGAAAAGACTCGATTTATGTTCCAGGTTGGGATTGTCATGGTTTACCAATTGAATGGAAAATTGAAGAACAATATAAAAAAAACAAAAAAAACAAAAACGATGTTCCGATAGTTGAGTTTAGAAAAGAATGTAGAGCATTTGCTGAGAAGTGGATTGAAGTTCACAAAAGCCAATTTAAAAGATTGGGTGTTGTGGGGGATTGGGAAAATTATTACTCTACGATGAGCTTTAATGCAGAAGCCCAGATTGTTAGAGAGCTTGGTAAATTTTTAAGAGAAGGAAGTCTGTATAGAGGTTTCAAACCAGTTTTATGGTCAACAGTTGAGAAGACTGCACTTGCAGATGCTGAGGTAGAATACCAGGATCATAAATCAGATACAATTTATACGTCATTCAAAGTTAAATCATCTGATTTAGAAGATTTAGCTGGAAGTGAAATTGTTATTTGGACAACTACTCCATGGACAATACCAGCCAATAAAGCTTTAGCATATAACGAGGCTCTTGATTATATAATATTAGAAATAAATGACGAAGGAGATTTTAAAAATAGAAAAATTGTTATTGCAGAGGCTCTGTTAGAATCAGTTGTTAAAGAGTGTGAAATAAATAATTATAAAAAAGTTTATACCTTTAAAGGAAAAGAATTTAATAAGACTATTTGTAGTCACCCTTTCTTAAATCTTGGTTATGATTATGATATCCCAATGCTTGAGGCTAGATTTGTAACTACTGAGCAAGGAACTGGAATAGTTCACTGTGCTCCAAGTCATGGACCTGATGACTTTAATCTTTGTTTAAATAACGGTATTAAAGCAATAGAAACAGTTGATGGTGATGGAAAATATACAAACAATGTGAAATTGTTTGAAGGTATTCATATTTTTAAAGCAAATCCTATTGTAATTGAAAAACTTAGAGAGCATAAAAATTTATTATTTAATGGTGAGCTGGTTCATTCTTATCCACACTCATGGAGATCTAAGGCTCCACTTGTTCACAGGGCAACCCCACAATGGTTTATTTCAATGGAAAGTCATAAACTAAGAGATAAAGCTTTAAAAGCTATTGACGAAACAACTTTTTACCCAAGTAAAGGTAAAGAAAGATTAAAATCAATGATAGAAACTAGACCTGATTGGTGTGTTTCAAGACAAAGAGTTTGGGGTGTTCCTCTTCCTATTTTTATTAATAAAAAAACAAAAGAAATTTTAGTAGATGATGAAGTTACTGAAAATATTGCTTCAATTTATGAAAAAGAAGGTTCTGATTGTTGGTTTTCAGATGATCCACAAAGATTTTTAGGAGAAAAATATAAGGCAAATGAATATGAAAAACTGAGTGATATCGTTGAGGTTTGGTTTGATAGTGGTTCGACACATTCATTTGTATTAGAAAAAAGAAATGATTTAAAATGGCCAGCATCAATGTATTTAGAGGGTTCTGACCAACATAGGGGCTGGTTTCATTCTTCATTACTGGAGTCCTGTGGCACTAGAGGAAGGGCTCCATTTGAGTCCATTTTATCTCACGGTTTTGTAGTTGATGGCAAAGGTTTAAAAATGTCCAAGTCATTGGGAAATGTAATCCTGCCTGAAGATATTTTAAAAAAATATGGTGCTGATATTTTAAGAATTTGGGTGGCATCATCGAATTACGCAGAAGATTTAAGAATAGATTATTCTATTTTAGATCAGCACGCAGACTCTTATAGAAAAATCAGAAATACTTTCAGATATTTACTTGGAAATATAAATGATAATTTTGAGTCAATAAATTTTGATAAGTTAGATATTATTGATTTGCCTGAATTAGAGCAGCTGATGCTTCATAAAATTTTTGTTCTAAATGAAAAATTTAATAAATATTTTAGAAATTATGATTTCCATAATTTATATAAAGAATTGTTAAATTTTTGTACTGTTGATTTATCTGCTTTTTATTTCGATATTAGAAAAGACAGTCTATATTGTGATCCCAAGGAATCAAAGAATAGAAAATCAACAATTACTTTACTAAATGTAATTTTAAATGCTTTATTAAAATGGTTCGCTCCAATATTGTCTTTCACTACCGAAGAAATTTTCAAATTATTGTTCACGAATAGAAAAAGTGTTCATTTGGAAAAATTTTTAAAATTTCCAAATAAATTTAGGAATGATAAATTAAATGAAAAATGGATCGAATTAATAAAAATTAGAGATATTTGTAATATTAGTATTGAAGAAAAAAGAGTTAGCAAAGAAATAGGATCAAGTTTAGAAGCAAATTTAAAAATAAAATTAAATAAAAAATTAAAAAATCTTACAGAAAATACTGATTTTTCAGAACTTTGTATTACTTCGAAAGCTGAAGTTAGTTACAAAAATGATGCCGAAACAACAGCAATCACTGAAAAGGCGAAGGGATCCAAGTGTCCAGTTTGTTGGAAAATAAATGAGGCCCCTTGTCCTAGACATACTTAATGATTCTATCAATTTTAAGGAAAAATCTTATAAATAATTTGTTACTTGTTTTTTTAATTTTTTTATTTGATAGAATTTCTAAAATTTATGTAATTTATTTGAGCAACAAATTTTTAGGAAATGAAATATTTTCTTCAAAATTCTTGAATATAACTTTAATTTGGAATGAAGGAATTGCATTTGGTTTCTTTTCATTTGGAGACAAAACACTTTATAACTATTTAACAATTTTAATATTTACAATTATTTTAGCAATTGGTTTCATGATAATTAAAAGTGAAGGTTTAAAGAAATATTCGCTTTTGATGATTTTAGGTGGTGCTTTAGGAAATATTTTTGATAGAATATATTATAAAGCAGTACCTGACTTTATTGACATACATATAGCAAATTTTCATTGGTTCATTTTCAATATTGCAGATATATTTATTACATTAGGTGTAGTTTTTATGATTTTTTTAGAATTATTTGTTAATAATAAAAAAAATAAAAGTAGTCATGAAATATCTTAAAATATTTTTGTTTTTAAATTTAATTTTGTTAATTTCAAATTGTGGAACAGCCAAAAAAGCATTCACTAATCAAAAAAAAAATAGTACTGATGAATTTTTAGTTGAAAAAAAATCACCTCTTGTAATGCCTCCAGATTTTAATGATTTGCCAGTTCCCAATCAAAACAAAGAAATATCGGAGATAAATGAAAATAAAATAAAAGATCTCGTAACAAAAAATGAAACTGAAAATTCAGAAGAAAAAACTTCTGATGAGAATAATACCAGCATCGAACAATCAATACTAAAAAAAATCAACAAATAATGCTGACTTCAGGTATTAGTTTTGTAAATTTTAAAAAAAAAAATAAATCACAAAAATTAAAAAAAAAATTACGATCAATTACTAATGACAAAAACGAGATACTTAAATCATTAAGTAAAAATTATATAGATAGTTATAATAAAAAATTTATTGATAAATATAAAAATTATTTAGATTTTAGAATAATAGGTATGGGAGGATCCATACTTGGAACTAGAGCAATTTATGAATTTTTAAAACATAAAATAAAAAAAAATTTTTTATTTTCTGATAATCTTCAGAACACTTTATCTCAAAGTAAAAAAAAAACTGTTAATATAATTGTATCAAAATCGGGAAATACAATTGAGACAATCGTAAATTCAAATATAATTTTAAAGAAAAATAATAAAAATATTTTTATTACTGAAAACAAAAAAAATTATCTTTATCGATTAGCAGAAAATCTCAAAGGAGAAATCGTTCATCATAATAATTATATTGGTGGAAGGTATTCAGTTTTATCTGAAGTAGGAATGTTGCCAGCTGAATTGATGGGTTTAAAATCTAAAAATTTTAGACAATTTAATTCTTTAATAAAAAACAGAAGATTTTTAAATTCACTTATCAACAATGTTGGTTCAATACTTTATTATATAAAAAATCAAAAATTTAATTCTATAATTATAAATTATGATGAAAAATCGGAAGGTTTATTTAAATGGTATCAACAACTAGTTTCAGAAAGTTTAGGTAAGAGAAAAAAGGGGCTTTTACCAATAGTATCAAATATGCCAAAAGACAACCATAGTGTAATGCAACTTTATTTAGATGGTTTTCAAAATAATTTTTATACATTTTTTTATGTTGATGAAAAAAAATCAAAAAAAATAAACAATAAAATTATATTACCATCACACAAATTCTTAAAAAATAAATCAATATCAAAAATTATTTATTCTCAAAAAAAAGCCAGTGAAAATATTTTTTTGAAAAAAAATATACCATTTAGAAGTTTTGAAGTTAAAAAAAGGGATGAAAAAACTTTAGGGGAATTGTTTTCCTTTTTTATTTTAGAAACAATTTTACTTGGCAAGGCACTAAAATTAAACCCTTATGATCAACCAGCTGTTGAATTAATTAAGAAAGAAACAAAAAAAATTCTAACTTGAATTAGATAAAAAAATTATCTTTGAAATTCCATATTTTTTTTCTTCTATGATTTTGAAGTTTTTTGGAAAAATATCTTCCTCTTTATTATGTCTATGAAGAATAATAATGGAGTTTTTTTTAAGTATTTTTAAATTAGCAATCTTTTCAAATATTGTATTTATATTTTTATCTTTATATGGTGGATCTAAAAAAATAATATCAAATTTATTTTCAAAGTTATTAAAAATTTCATCTTTATAAATATCTTTTTTTATTATTTTATAATTATTGATTGATTTTAAATTGGACAGATTTTTTTCTAAAATTGGTAAAACTTCTATATAATTTTCTATAAAAAAAACTTCTTTTACTCCTCTTGATAAGCATTCTAGACCAAAAGACCCAACTCCAGAAAATAAATCTAAAATAGTAGAATTATTAAAATCAATATTAAATTTATTTGAGTGGGTAATAATATTAAAAATAGATTCTTTTGCCAAATCCTTTAGAGGTCGTGTCTGATTATCTTTTGGCTCTAAAATTTTTTTTCCTTTAAAAGAGCCAGATATTATTCTCATTATTTAACAACCTTATAACCTATATCTTTCCTAAAAAAACCACCATTCCAGTTTAATTTTTCTAAATTTTCTTCTGCATTTTTTTTAGCTACTTTGAAATCATTTGAAAGACTAACAAAATTTAAAACCCTTCCTCCAACAGCTAATATTTTTTCATTTTTTTTTATAGTGCCTGCATGAAACATATAGTTATCTAAACTAAGTCTGATACTATTTAAGTTATTAATTTGAATATTTTTTTTAAATGTATCGGGATAACCATTCGAGCACAAAACAACACATAAACTTTTTTCATTTTTCCATTCAATATTAATTTCTTTAAGCTCTTTTTCACAACAGGCTAAAAATATATCAATAAGATCTGTTTTTAATCTAGGAAGTATAGTTTGACATTCAGGATCACCCATTCTCACATTATACTCAATTAAATAAGGTTCATTTTCTACAATCATTAAACCTGTGTATAAAAAACCCTTATACTCAGATCCCATTTTTGATAAACCTTTTAGGGTAGGATTAATAATTTTATTTATAATTTTTTTCTCTAATTCATTATTAATTAATCTTGAGGGAGAGTAGGCACCCATGCCCCCAGTATTTTTTCCTTTATCGCCCTCTAAAACTCTTTTATGATCTTGTGCTGTTTCAAATGTTTTAAATGAGATACCATCATGAATAGTAAAAAAACTCATTTCCTCACCTTTTAGAAACTCTTCAATTAAAATATTTTTAGCTTTACCAAACTTTCCATTAAAAATTTCATCTATTGCTGTTTCTGCTTCTTCTTTACCGTGACAAATATAAACACCTTTTCCAGAAGCTAGATTATCCGCTTTTACTACTATTGGAAAATTAGAATTATTTACAAAATTTTTTGCTTTACTACTATCTTCAAAAATTCCAAATTCAGCTGTTGGAATTTTATATTTTTTACAAAGTTGTTTCGTAAAAATTTTTGATCCTTCAAGTTGAGAAGAAAATTTATTTGGTCCAAAAACTTTTATTTGAAATTTTTCTAAATAATCCACTAAACCATCAACCAACGGTTTCTCAGGACCTATGATTATTAATTCAATTTTATTTTCAAAAATAAAGTTTTTTAAATTTTCAAATTTCTCAAGATCAATTTTAACGTTTTCTGCAATTTGCTGAGTTCCAGCATTTCCTGGAAAACAAAATATTTTATTGATTTTATTGGAATTCTTTAAACTTTGACATATCGCATGCTCTCTTCCGCCGCTTCCTATTATTCCAACTTTCATATAAAACTGTATAAACTAAAAATGACAAAAAAATTAGCTAAAATAAAATATTTACCAAATAATTTTCAAATTATCGAACGCGGTGATTATGTTGAATGTGCTGTCTCTGGAAAGAGTATCGATCTAGAAAATTTAACTTATTGGAATGTAGAATTACAAGAACCATATTTCTCATATAAGGAAGCGAATAAAAAAAGAGAAGACACAAACAAAAAATAAACCTATTTCCATCTATTGTGCGACCATATCCAATTCTCTGGCTTACTTAAAATAAACTTTTCAAGAATTTGATTTAAATGGTCTGTTATTTGTTGTTGGCTTGTATCTTGAGTAAAGGAAAGAGGTTGATTAATTGTAATTTTAAATTTTAAGCCATTAATCCTTTCAATGTAAACAGGGACTATTGGTATATTGAATTTTTTAACTAACTGAGCTGGTATAGTGGTGGTAAGGGCTTTTTCATTGAATAAAGGTGACAAGATACCTTCTGATACTCTCTGATCAATCATTAGAGCAGTAGAATAATTTTTTTTTTTTAATTTAATTAATTTTTTTAATCCAGCTAATCCTTTTTTAATTTGATTTTTACAAATATATTTTTTTCTAATATTTTCCATTATCCCATTTAAAAAAATATTATTTAAAGGGCGATATATAGCAGACAAGTTTATACCAGATTTTTCTATAAACATTGCCATAAGTTCAAAATTACTCAAATGACCAGAAATAAAAATTACTTGTTTATTATTTTCTTTAATATCATTTAAAATTTCTTGCCCTTCAATTTGCACATTAGAAGCTAATTTCCCATATCTAAAATCTTTTAGAAAAATATATTCTGCAAAAATTCTCCCGTAGTTGTTCCACATCGAGTTTTCAATATTTTTTAAATTATTTTCATCAATTTCAGGCAAAGCTCTCTTGATATTATTATAAATTACTTTTTTCGATCTAAAAAAAGGACCGATTATTTCAAATATTTTTCCACTTATCTTAGAAGATAGTTTAGGACCAATTATTTTAAAAAAAAGGAAGAAAAAAACTGAAAATAAAAATTGAAAAAAATATTTAATATATTTCATAATTAACTAATAGATTTTATTAATTTTTCCTCGTCAACTATATTTAATTCTGATTTTATAAATTTTATTTTTTTATCATTGTTTCCATTTAATCTTAAAAAATCCTTTTCTGTTGTAATTATTTTGCAATTCAATAATTCCGCCTCTGAAATGATTTTATTTAATTCTTTTTCACTGTATTGATAATGGTCTGAAAATTCAAAATCCTTTTTTATTTTAAATCCATGCTCTTTAAGCATTGCAATAAAGGTTGAATGATTACCAATTCCTGAAAATACTAAATAATCATCTTCTTTTTTGAATTCGTTTAAATTTGTAATTTCATATTTTCCTAAATGAATGTTTATTTTTGAGTTAATTTTAAGTATTTGCGTTTCTATTTCATCTAAATTTTCTAAATTGCCATTTAAAAATACATGATCATAATTTTTTAAATTATTTATATCTTCCCTTAATGGTCCCGCAGGAATAGTCATTCCATTTCCAATCCAGTTAATATTATTAAAACATATGAAACTTAGATCATATGTAATTGATTTATCTTGAATTCCATCATCAAGTATTGCCACTTCGTAATTTTCATTAATGGCATTCTGTATTGCTTCTTTTCTAGTCAGTGATAAAAACAGCTTACCGTTATTTTCTAAAAGTTTTTGCTCATCTGCCTGATTTTTATAAAATTTTTTTATAAAACAAGATTTAATTTTTCTTTTTTCTAAAATTTGTTTTATTTTAATACATAATGAAGTTTTACCGGTCCCACCAATATAAAAATTTCCTATACAAATAGTTTTGATATTCATTTTTGAATTATCTGGTTTTTTTTTAAAATAGATAAAAATTTTTATTATTAATGCTATTGGAAGTAATAAATATGCAAATAAATTTGGTGTTTTTTGATCCCAAAAATTAGGTTTTTTTATATTCATTATTAATTAGATTATCTAGTTCATTTATAGTTTTATTTAAGATTTTTTGTCCAATTTTTTTTATTTTTTTACCTGAATTTTTATTTTTCTTAAAAACAATTGATGATGCAAGTTGTAATGGTGTATTTATTTTCTTGGAAATATTTAATAACTTTAAATGTTTATATACATCTTTAAAATTATCTGTATTAGGTCCATGTAGTATTTTTGATCCTAATCTTGCAGCCTCTAGGGGGTTCTGTCCCCCTCTCTTAATTATAGATCCCCCTAAAAAGACTGTGGAACTAATTTTATGAAACAGTTTAGTCTCACCGAATGTGTCTACAATATAAATATCAATATTTTTTAAAGTTTGAATTTTTGAGCTATGATAAGCTACGTTTAAATTAATTTTTTTCATTTCTAATGCTATTTCATTTGCTCTATGCACATGTCGAGGGATAATTATAGTAATTAGGTTTTTATTTTTCTTTTTAAGCTCTTTGTGAGCATTTGCGCAAAAAATTTCTTCATTTTTATGAGTGCTAGATGCTACCCAAATTTTATTTTTGTTTAGTTCAGATTTTAATTTTTTATTTTTTATTGTAAAATTCTCTTCTGGATTTTCAGCAAACTTAAGATTTCCTATTAGATTTATTTTTTTAGTTTTAATTTTTTTTAAAAAATATTTGGTTTCAAGGTTTTGTGGGTAGGCAACTGTTATCATCCCAAAAATTAATTTTGAAAAAAAATTAATTTTTGACCAACGATTAAAAGTTTTTTTTGTAATTCTTGCATTCAATAAAATTAAAGGAATTTTTTTATCTCTTAAGTTTTTAAACATGTAAGGCCATATTTCTGACTCTATAAAAATTGCTAAACTTGGTTTCCAATGATTTAAAAAATTATTTGTTAACAAAAAATGATCAACAGGATAAAATTGATGAATAGTTTTTTTGAATTTAAATTTTTTGATAATTTTAGACGAACTAAGAGTACTAGATGTGATCAATATTTGATTAATTGAATTATTTTTTTCATAGTATTTAATGAGTGGTATGATACTCATTATTTCACCAACGCTTGCACCGTGAAACCAAATTAATTTTCCTTTCCTTCTTTTTTCTGAAGAGATGCTAAATTTTTCTATAAATCGTTTTGAGTCTTCCTTATTTTTTAAAATTCTATAAATTATTATTACTGGTGATATTAATAGTAAAGCGCTGACTATTATTTGATATAAAAAAAACATATTTATTTTTGTATCTGTTTTTCATAAAAGCTTTTATATAATTCTGAATTATTTAATAGATTTTCGTGCCTACCACTATCAATCACTTTTCCAGCATCTATAACATAAATATTGTCAGAGCTTAAAATTGTAGATAATCGATGCGCAATA
Source organism: uncultured Pelagibacteraceae bacterium (assembly GCA_902558585.1). Taxonomy (GTDB): domain Bacteria; phylum Pseudomonadota; class Alphaproteobacteria; order Pelagibacterales; family Pelagibacteraceae; genus Pelagibacter. The sequence continues at coordinate 19,709 of CACEEO010000001.1, forward strand.
ACAATAGTTGTTTTGTTTTTAGTTAAAATTTTTAAAGCGTTTTGTATTTTTGTTTCTGTTTCTGAATCTAATGAGGATGTTGCTTCATCTAATAAAATAATCGAACTTTTTTTAATCATAGCTCTAGCAATTGAAAGTCTCTGTTTTTCTCCACCAGATAATCTGACCCCATTTTCACCAATTAATGTATTAAATTTATCAGGTAGGTTGTTTATGAATTCCTCGCAAAATGACATTTTCGCAACTTTATATATCTCTTCATCAGTCGCATCTTCTTTAGCATATTTTATATTATTTTTAATTGTGTCATCAAATAATGTTGTATCTTGGCTAACTAAAGAGATCTCTTTTCTTAATGAGCCAATTGTGCTTTTATATATCGATTGATCATCAATCGTAATATCCCCACCTCTTGCATCATACAATCTTGGTATTAAGTTTAGTATAGTAGATTTTCCAGAACCACTGTGACCAACAAGAGAAGTCATTTTTCCACCTTTAAATTCAAGATTAACTGAACTTAAGGTGATAGACTCTTTGATGTCGTAAGCAAAATCTACATTTTTAAATTTAATTTCAGAATTTTTTATTACAATTGGTTTAGCATCAGGAATTTCACTAATATCATTTTTTTGATCAATAATTGGTAAAATTCTTGAAGCAGCAGATAAGCCTTGATTTACATTCATAGTTAAAGTTGATAGAGCTCTTACTGGCTGATAAGCAAGCATCATAGCTGCTAGAAAAGAGAAAAAATTATTAATTTCTAGCTCTCCTTTTGATATCAATTTAGCAGAATAAAAAATTAAAATAGCAATCATGATACCAGTTAAGGTTTCCATAACTGGCGACATTCTTACATAAACTGTTTGTATTTTTTTATTTTTATCTTTTAGTTGAGAAAGATTTTCATCAGCTCTGATTTTTTCATAATTTTCTCTTTGAAATATTTTTATTAGTCTGTGATTTTTAAAAAGCTCAACCAGATAAGTAGTTAAGTATCCAGATTTTTCTTGAGCTTCAGTCACTACTTTTCCAACTCTTTTTCCTAATTTTTTTGAAAAGAAACCTGCTAATGGTATCATTATAATTGATATAAGTGATAATTTCCAATTTTGAATAAACATGACAGTAAGCAAACCAATAAGAGTTAGACTATCTTTAAATAAAGTTAAAATTGCGTTACTAAGTAAATGAGTAATATGATTTACATCATATGTAAGATTAGAAATAAATTTTCCTGAATGTTTTTTATCTATAATTTGAGTATCTGTTTTTATTAATGATTTGACCATATCAAATTGAAGTAATTTTTTAATTTCTTCCCCTACACTAATCATTGTTGCTTTAGCCAAGTATAAAGAAAGACCTTTAGTGGCAAAGGCAACTATAATGAGGAATGGAATCAAAAATATTAAACTCTGGTCTTTATTAATAAAAAGTTTTTCAATTGCTGGATCTAAAAGCCAAGCAATTGCAGAAGTGCTTCCAGCAACAAGTACTGAAAAAAAAACTGATAAAAAAATTTTGTTTAAATATTTTTTTGAATAATCTTTATATAGTCTCTTAAAAATTTTTTTATTTCCCATATTAAATTTTAGCAATTAGGATGTTTAAAAAAATTAATAGTCCTAAAAAATTATTACTTTTGAAAGCTTTTAAACAACTTGATGGATCTTTTAGATTAAAAATTTTAATTTGATAAAAAAATAAGTGAATAAAAGGAACGATCATAAATAAATAAAAATTATAATTTAAGTTCATGCTATAAGCTCCTATAAGAAAAAAGACTATCAATGATGTGTAACATGCAATTAAAAATTTTTTTGCTTTACCCTTAAACTTTATTGAAGTTGATTTTAATCCAATTATTTCATCATCTTTTATATCTTGGTACCCATAGATCGTATCATAACCCAGTGTCCAAAATATGGCCCCAAGATAAAAAAGTATAGGTATCAACTCAATCTCATCATTAATAGCTGTCCAACCAAGAATTAATCCATAATTAAAGGTAATTCCTAAAAATAATTGTGGCCAGTATGTAAACCTCTTCATCAGAGGGTAGGTGAAGGCAAGTGGCATTGAAGCTATAGCTAAAATTATTGTAAATAAATTAAAATTTATTAGAACTAACAAAGCTAATAAACATAAAACAAGCGCATAAAACATTCCCAGTCCTGTTGATATTTTACCTGAGGCAATTGGACGATTTTTAGTTCGAAATACTTTTGCATCAAATTCTTTATCCAAAATGTCATTAACTATACATCCAGCTGATCTCATTAATATAGATCCTAAAAAGAATAAAATTAAATAAAAAAAATAATTTTTTAAATTTGACGAAAAATCGTAAGCCAGTGTTAAACCCCATGCACATGGCCAAAATAATAGCATATAGCCAATTGGTTTTTTTAGTCTTGTCAAATCTATAAAAAGTTTTACTTGGTTCATAATATTTTACTTGTAAATAACAAAGCCTAGTTTCATAATCAAATTGATTCGTATGAATATAGATTACACAGTCACAGCATTAATGTTTCCTGCAATTCCATTATTAATGAGCGTTTATAGTAATAGGTTTCATTCTTTGAGTATCCTAATTCGTCAGCTTCATGACGAACATGTTTATGAAAAACATATTCCTCCAGAGTGGAAAAAACAGTTCATTAATTTGAGTGGAAGAATAACACTACTAAGGTGGACAATTTTATTTGCGTCTTTTGGCTTTCTATTTAATATGCTTACGGTATTTGCTCTTTATTTGGATGAAGTTTTTCTTGCGAGAGTAATTTTTGGATCTTGTTGTCTATCAATGATTGTATCTATTATTTTTTTTATAAGAGAAATTCAAATATCAACGAATGCACTTAAACTTCATATGTCAGATATGGATGTTGATGTTAATTAGGAACTAACACTGCTGGGCCTAAAATTTTTCTTCCTTCAAGATCTTGATGAGCTTGAACAACCTCCTCCAACTTATATTTTTTAAAAATTTTAATTTTTACTTTTCTAGAACTAATTTTTTCAAACATTGTTTTTGAGGCTTCATCTAATTCTTCTCTTGTTGAAAGATATTGTTGCATAGAAGGTCTTACAAGATATAGCCCTTTTGGTTGTATTACTTTAGGTACATTAATATCTGACAAGGGTCCAGACGCATTTCCAAATGAAACCATCATACCTCTCACAGCTAAACATTCAATTGAACCATCCAATGTGTCTTTTCCAACACCATCGTATACAACAGGAACACCTTTACCATTTGTAATTTCTAAAACTTTTTTTGCAAAATCTTCTTTATTATAATTTATTACATGATCGTAACCATTTTCTTTCGCTATATTTACTTTTTCATCTGATCCAACTGTACCTATAACAGTACAACCTAAACTTTTCGCCCACTGTCCGAAAATCTGACCAACACCACCAGCTGCTGCATGAAATAAAATTGTTTCTCCTGATTTAACTGGATAAGTTTTATGCAAAAGATAAAATGTTGTTAATCCTTTTGTCATTAAAGTTGCTGCTATTTCAAGATCAATACCATCTGGTACTTTTACTAAGTTCTTAGTTGGATAGTTTCTGTGTGAAGAATAGGAACCTAAAGGAATACCTGCATAAGAAATTTTATCTCCAACTTTAAAGTCTTTTACGTTTTCACCAACATCAGTAATAACCCCAGCACCTTCCAGACCTAAACCGATCGGTAGTTTTAATGGGTACAAACCTGATCTATGGTAAGTATCAATGTAATTAAGACCAATTGCCTTTTGTTCAATTGTTACTTCGTCTGGACCAGGCTTATCTAAAGATATATCTTTAACTTCTAAAACATCAGGTCCACCAGTTTTATTAATTTCTACAGCTTTCATAACTTATTTTACAAATGTACCATTATGATAATCTTGAACTGCTTGCAAGATTTCTGCTTTAGTATTCATCACAAATGGCCCACCTCTAGCTATTTCTTCATTAATTGGTTTTCCAGAAATTACTAAAAATTTAGCATCTGATTTAGCTTTAACACTTAAATCTTCACCTTTAGTTAATAATATTAAAGTGCTATCTATAACTTGATCGTGTTTATCTTTTCCAATTTCTATTTCACCACTAATTAAATAAATAAAAGTATTGTGAGTAGATGGTAATTTAAAATTGAACTCTTTATCTTTATTTAATTCTACATCAAAATAAACTGGCTCAACATTATGTCCTTTAACAGGACCTTCAGCTTTTTCAAATTTTCCAGCTATTACTTTTACCTGCTTATCATCATCTTTATGAACACTCATTTTATCTGCATCAATATAAATATATTCAGGCTTACTCATTTTTAATTTAGCAGGCATATTAATCCACAATTGAAATCCATGAAGTTTACCTTCTTTCATTGCAGGCATTTCAGAATGAATAATTCCACTTCCTGTTTTCATCCATTGAACGTCTCCTGCAGTCATTCTACCTTCACCACCGGTACTATCTTTATGCTCAAAATCTCCAGCTAACATATAAGTTACTGTCTCAATTCCTCTATGAGGATGGGGTGGAAAACCCGCAATATAATCTTCACTATTTTCAGATCCAAACTCATCTAACATTAAAAATGGATCAAAGTAGTTTGGCTCAACACCAATACTTCTCTTTAATTTAACTCCAGCACCGTCAGAAGCAGGGATAGGGTCAATAATTTTACTAACTTCAATATTTTTCATTTTTCGTAAATAAGAATTTTTTACAATATATCAAGTAACTTACTAAGATCTTTGATTTGATGTTTTGGGACATAATCTAGATTATCAAAAGTATTATTGCTTCTATTGACCCAAATAGAATTGAATCCATAATTTCCACCACCTGATACATCCCAAGTGTTAGCACTTAAAAAAGCAACTTCATTTTTTTTAATATTATATTTTTTAATTGGTATATCGTAAACTTTAGAGTCTGGTTTATAAACTCCGACCTTTTCAATTGAAAAAATATCGTCAAATATATCTTCTAAATTATTGCTCTTAACCAATTTATCAAGAAGGTCAGGTGTACCATTTGAAAGAATAGCAAGTTTAAAATTTTTTTCTTTTAATGATTTTAAAACTTCAGGAACTTCTTTAAATGGTGAGAGAATTTTATAAAGATCTAATAACTCATTTCTCATATAAGAATCTATCTCATAAGCTTTCATAGATTTATCTAAACTATCTTCTGTTACTTGCCAAAAATCTCTATGACGTTTCATTAAACTTCGTAGCCAAGTATATTCTAATTGTGTTGTTCTCCAATAATTGGCGAAACCTTCCCACTTATCACCTATTTTATCTTTACATTTTTCAGCAGCTGAATTGACATCAAATAAGGTGCCATAAGCATCAAAAATTATTGCTTTAATATTTTTCATAAACTAACTTATCAATATGAGTAACATTAGATTATTTTATTCAAAAAGTTTATCTCTTAATTTGACTGACAAACTTGATAAATCTCAATCTCACTATGTTTCAAAAGTAATGAGACTTAAAGAGAAAGAAGTTTTTTCTCTTTTTAATATGAGTGGAGAATGGGAAGCGAAAATCGTAAATATCACAAAAAGCATAATTGAATTTAATGTTACGAAACAATTAAGACAGAGAGAAAATACCAAAGAACTCTGGTTAGCTTTCTCTCCAATCAAATCAAATTACTTTAATTTCATGATCCAAAAAGCTACAGAGCTTGGTGTAACTAAGTTTTTACCAATTATCTTTGAAAGAACTATTGTTAGAAAAATAAATAAAGAGAGATTGGAAAAAGTAATCATAGAAGCAGCTGAACAGTCAAATAGAATAACAGTTCCATCAATTGAGGATCCTCAAAAATTAAAAAGCTTTCTAAATAATGATATGGATTTAATCTTTACTGATCTCAACACTACTAATACAAAAATTGACATTAAAAAGTTAACTACAAAGCCTACTTGTGTAATCATTGGACCAGAGGGAGATTTTTCTGAGGAGGAAAGGGAAGAGATTCTCAAATTTAACGACGTTCAACCAATTAAAATCAATGAAAACATCTTGAGATCTGAAACGGCTGTAATTTCTGCCTTATCGATCATAAATTACGCCATTAATTGATATTTTGTCGCTAAAAGTAAAAGTGTATTTTTTTAAAAGACACTCTATATAGGGTAAAAAAATGAAAAAATTTTTATATATATTTCTAACATTCTTTATCACTTCAAGCGCGTTCGCTAATCAACCTGTCGATTGGCAACTAGGATTTCAAAAGGCTGCTTCCGAGACTATGAGAGATATCGTTAATTTTCATGATAAATTGTTGTTACCAATTATAATAGCAATCAGTGTTTTTGTTCTATTTCTGATGGTTTATGCCTGTATAAGATTTAGAGCTTCAGCAAATCCAGTTCCATCAAAAAGAACTCATAATGTTGCTGTTGAAGTTTTATGGACTTTAATTCCATGTTTAATTCTAATCGTGATGGCGGTTCCATCATTTAAAATTTTATACAAACAAGATGCAATTCCAAAAGCAGATATAACTGTTAAAGCTATTGGATACCAATGGTACTGGGGATATGAGTATCCAGACGAAAATATTTTCTTTGATTCATACATGATCGAAACTAAAGATTTGAAAGATAACGAGCCAAGACTTTTAGCTGTAGATAATGAGTTAGTTGTTCCAGTAAATAAAGTTGTTAAGGTAATGATCACTGCCAATGATGTTTTACATGCGTGGGCACTCCCTTCATTTGGAGTAAAACGAGATGCTGTACCTGGAAGAATAAATGAAACATGGTTTAAAGCAGAAAAAGTTGGAACTTATTATGGTCAATGTTCTGAACTGTGTGGAATTAAACACGCGTTTATGCCAATTGAAGTTAGAGTTGTTACTGAAGAAGAATATCAAGACTGGTTGTTAGACGCTAAAGTCAAATTTGCAAAAGAAATTAATGAAGAAGATCAATTTAAAAAACTAGCGAGTAAATAATATGTATACACAAACAGCATCACACGACGATCATCATACACCAACTGGTTGGAAACGTTGGGCTTATTCAACTAACCACAAAGATATTGGAACCATGTATCTAATATTTGCAATTATTGCAGGTGTGATTGGTACAGCATTCTCAGTTTTAATGAGAATGGAATTGATGCATCCTGGGGATGGAATTTTAGGTGGAAACTATCATTTATATAACGTTTTAGTCACTGGTCATGGTTTGATCATGATCTTCTTTATGGTGATGCCAGCAATGATTGGTGGATTTGGTAACTGGTTTGTTCCAATAATGATCGGTGCACCTGATATGGCTTTTCCTAGAATGAATAATATTTCATTCTGGTTACTGCCCACATCATTCATATTATTAATAATGTCGATTTTTATGGATGGCCCTCCAGGTCAAACTGGAGTAGGTGGTGGATGGACAATATACCCTCCATTGTCATCTACAGCTGGTCAACCAGGTCCAGCAATGGATTTTGCAATCTTAAGTCTACACTTAGCCGGAGCTTCTTCAATCTTAGGTGCAGTAAACTTTATTACTACAATTTTAAACATGAGAACACCTGGCATGACACTTCATAAAATGCCATTATTTGCTTGGTCAATATTAGTAACAGCTTTCTTATTATTATTATCATTACCAGTTTTAGCAGGAGCAATTACGATGCTTCTTACAGATAGGAACTTTGGAACAGCTTTCTTTGATGCACAAACTGGAGGAGATCCAGTTCTATTCCAACATTTATTTTGGTTCTTTGGTCACCCGGAAGTTTATATTTTAATTTTACCAGGTTTTGGAATGATAAGTCATATTGTTTCAACATTTTCTAGAAAACCAGTTTTTGGATATTTAGGAATGGCTTATGCAATGGTTGCAATTGGAATAGTTGGTTTTGTTGTGTGGGCCCACCACATGTACACAGTAGGTTTAAGCACAGATACAAAAGCATACTTTTTAGCTGCAACAATGATCATTGCAGTTCCAACCGGTATAAAAATATTTTCATGGATAGCAACTATGTGGGGTGGTTCAATTTCATTTAAAACTCCAATGGTTTGGGCCTTAGGATTTATATTTTTATTTACAGTCGGTGGAGTTACAGGTGTAGTTCTTGCGAATGCTGGTGTTGATACTGCAATGCATGATACATATTATGTTGTTGCTCATTTTCATTACGTTTTATCATTAGGAGCTGTGTTTGCCATCTTTGCAGGATTTTACTATTGGTTTGGGAAAATGACTGGTTACGAGTATTCAGAATGGATGGGTCAATTACACTTCTGGCTAACGTTTATTGGAGTAAACTTAGTTTTCTTCCCACAACACTTTTTAGGCCTTGCAGGAATGCCAAGAAGATATGCTGACTATCCAGATGCTTTTGCGGGATGGAATTACATTTCTTCAATTGGTTCTTATATTTCTGTAATTGGATTGGTAGTATTTTTTATAAACCTTGCTTATGCGTTTTATAAGAAAAAGGCTGCAGCACAAAACCCATGGGGAGAAGGCGCTACAACTTTAGAATGGACAGTACCATCTCCACCTAATTTTCATACTTTTGAAGAATTGCCAAAGTTTGAAGATGAAGAGGGTGTTGAAAAATCTACTAGCTAAATATAGCAAACAAGATTTTTTAACTTTAAAGTAATGATTAAGTCTAAATTAAAAAATAGAAACATATCTCAAGAAGACGCCTTTAATTTATCTGAATTATTCAAATTAATGAAACCAAGAGTAATGTCTTTGGTTATCTTTACATGCGCAGTTGGACTGTTAATGGCTCCAAATATAATTCCAACAAAAGATGCAATCATTGGAATAATTTTAGTTTCAATTGGAGCAGGAGCAGCCGGAGCTTTAAATATGTGGTACGAGTCTGATTTGGATGCTCTTATGACAAGAACTTGTTTGAGACCAATTCCGACAGGCAAGGTAAATAGAAATCAAGCACTAGTATTTGGAATTTCTCTTTCGATTTTTTCTGTAATTGCGCTCGATTTTTACTCAAACAGAATATCAGCTGTCTTGTTGTTGTTTACTATTTTGTTTTATGTATTTGTTTATACAATTTGGCTAAAGAGAAAAACTCCTCAAAACATTGTTATTGGTGGCGCAGCAGGAGCATTACCTCCAGTGATTGGTTGGACTATAGCTACCAATTCTTTAACTTTTGAGCCGATTACATTCTTTTTGATTATATTCTTTTGGACGCCTTCACATTTTTGGGCTTTAAGTTTGTATAAATCAGATGATTACAAAAAAGCGAAAATTCCAATGCTTCCACTAACAAATGGTGTTGAGAGTACAAAATTAAATATATTTATCTATTCTTTATCAATGTTACCAGTAATTCTTTTGCCTTATGCTATTGGCTTTGTTGGTATAACTTTTTTAATCCCATCATTAATTTTGACAATTTATTATAATTATTTATGTTTCGAACTTTATAAATTTAAAAAAAACAAATTTGATGCAAAAAAAGCAAAATCTATTTTTGGATATTCTATTTTGTATCTATTTTTGATTTTTGTTCTTTTTTTAATTGATAAAATTTTATGATAACGCCTGATAAGAAAACAAAGAAAAAAAATATTATAACTGCAATAGCAATTTTAGCGTTTATGGTATTTTTATTTGTTTTTACTTTATACAACGTTGGAGTATTTGACAGACAGATATGATCAAAAGCAAAACATTAACTCCTTTACTTTTGGCTGGGATTTTTGTCCTTATGTTAGGATTATCTTTTGCGGCAGTGCCTTTGTATGATCTGTTTTGTAGAGTTACAGGCTTCGGTGGAACAACGCAGGTATCTAAAGAAGCTCCAAAAATAGTTTTAGACAAGGTTGTAAGCGTGAGGTTTGATACAAATGTGAATAATCTTGAATGGAATTTTAAGGCAAAATCAAACGTGATTGATGTAAAGGTTGGCCAGGTCAACAGAATAGAATTTGAAGTTGAGAATATTGGAGACGAAACCACTTATGGTGTTGCTAGTTTTAATGTGTCACCAGCAAGTTTTGGTAAATATTATAGTAAACTAGGATGTTTTTGCTTTGAAAAACAAGAGCTGAAGGCTGGTGAGAAGGCCACTTATGTGATGACTTTTTATTTAGACCCTGAACTTGTAAATGATCCAACAACAAAAAATCTACAAGATGTAACTATGTCGTACACTTTTTTCTCGACAGATTACTATAAACAATCATAATCACGAAAAATGTCAGCAGAAAAAAAACACGATTACCACTTAGTTGATCCAAGCCCTTGGCCAATCTATACATCTTTTGCATGCTTAGTATTAGCAATAGGTGCAATTTTTTATATGCACAACGGTATTTCCTGGGGAATGTATCTTGGTTTAGCGTTATTAATTTATGGTGCTTACATGTGGTTCAGAGATGTAGTTATTGAAGCTGAACATCAAGGTCATCATACTCCAGTTGTCCAAATTCATCATAGATATGGAATGACTCTATTTATTGCTTCAGAAGTAATGTTCTTTGTTGCATGGTTCTGGGCTTACTTTGATATAAGTTTATTTCCAAATGAATTTGTTGGAAATGTGTGGCCACCAAAAGATATTGAAACATTTGATCCTTGGGACATTCCTTTAATAAATACTCTAGTATTATTATTATCAGGAACAACTGTTACTTGGGCTCATCACGCTTTATTAGAAGATGATAGAAAAGGATTTATACAAGGTTTAACACTAACTGTAATTCTTGGTTTCTTTTTTACTTTATTGCAAGCATACGAATATCATCATGCTACTTTTACTTACTCAGGCCATATTTATGGAGCTGTATTTTATATGGCGACAGGTTTTCATGGTTTCCATGTAATAATTGGAACGATATTTTTAGCGGTGTGTTTGTGGAGAGGAAGACTTGGTCATTTCACAAAAGATCATCATTTTGGATTTGAAGCAGCTGCTTGGTACTGGCATTTTGTTGATGTTGTGTGGCTGTTCTTATTTGCTGCAATTTATATTTGGGGAAGTTAAAATTTATCCTTGAAGAATAAATTACTATTTTCAGTTTTTGTTTATTTTATAATTTTAACTCTTCTATCATTAGGGTTTTGGCAGATTTATAGATTAAATTGGAAATTAGAATTAATTGAACAAATAGAAAATTCTTTAAAAAATAAACCTGTAGAAATATCAAATATTGAAAAAAAAAATTATCTAAGAATAAAGACAAGCGGAGAAATTGATTTTGATAAACAAATGTACTTATACAATTTAAATGATACAGGGAAACCTGGATTTGAAGTAATTAATCCAATCAAAATTGGTGACGTCAATTACTTATTGAATAGGGGATGGATACCTTTTGAAAAAAAAGATTTACCTGAAATAAATTTAGTTGATCAAAATCAAATAGTTGGAACTCTTATGCTGCAAACTAAAGCAAGTACGTTTAAGCCAGAGAACGATATTGAGAAAAATTATTGGTTTACTTTGAATAGAGAAGATATTTCAAAATTTACTGGAAGAAATTTTTCAGAGTATGTCATTTATTTAAACGGTGATTATAAAATTCCAAAACCAAGAGTGATTACTGCTAAAATTTCAAATAATCATAAGAAGTATGCAATTACTTGGTTTTCTATGGCGATTTCAATTCTTTTAATATATTTATATTTTAGGAAAAAAAATTATTAAATGAGATACGTAAGTACAAGAGACACATCAAAAACCTTTGAATTTAAAGACGTTTTTATCAAAGGTCTTGCCGACGATGGAGGTTTATTTATTCCAGAAACATTAATGAAATATGGGGAAAATGAAATTAGAGATTTAAAAAAACTTAGTTATTCAGAGTTAGCAAAAAAAATTGTTTATCCATTTATTGGTAATTTTATGTCTGAAGCTGAATTGAGTAAAATTATTGATAAATCTTACTCCACATTTAGAAAGGATAACGTTGTAGATTTCATAAAGCTTGGAGACAAAACAATATTAGAATTATTTCATGGTCCGACTTTAGCTTTTAAAGACGTTGCCATGCAACTTTTAGGTAACTTTTATGAATATTACCTAAACAATGAAAATCAAAAAATTAATATTGTTGTTGCCACATCTGGAGATACTGGTGCTGCAGCAATTGATGCAATTAAAGGTAAAAAAAATGTTAATATTTTTGTGCTTCACCCAGATAATCGTGTTTCACCAGTGCAAAGAAAATTAATGACAACAGGTAAATATGAAAATGTATTTAATATAGCTATAAAGGGAAATTTTGATGATTGTCAAAACCTAGTTAAATCTATGTTTGCAGATAAGCAGTTTTCAAATGATATCAAAATGTCAGGGGTAAACTCTATTAATTGGGCAAGGATTATTGCTCAAAGTGTTTATTACTTTTATAGTTATTTATCAGTTGAAGATGCAAGTGAACCAACAAATTTTTCAGTGCCGACAGGAAATTTTGGAGATGTATATGCAGGATATTTAGCCAAAAAAATGGGCTTGCCTATAAATAAATTAATTGTTGCAACTAATCAAAACGATATTTTACATAGAGCAATATCAAAAGGTAGTTATGAAGCAGAAAAGGTTTCAGAAACTATTTCACCTAGTATGGATATTCAAATAGCTAGTAATTTCGAGAGACTTATATTCGATCTTAATAATGAGGATGATAAACAGACGTCATTAGATATGAAAAATATTAAAGAGAATGGAAAATATTTAATTGGTGATTATAAATTAAATAAAATTAGAGAAAATTTCTTATCAGCTAGTCTGAGTGAGAATGAGACTTTGGAGGTTATTAAAAAGGTGTATGAAAAATTTTCTGAAGTTTTAGATCCACACACAGCAATTGGATATGGTGCTTTCGACAAACACAAACTAAGAGGAAATAATATTGTACTAGCAACTGCACATCCATGTAAATTTCCTGATGCTATTTCCAAAGCTATTAATTTAAAATCTGATTTACCAAAAGAACTCGAGTTTATTTTGAATGAAAAAGAAGATTATGATATAGTAGAAAATAATTTAGAAAAAATTAAAAACTATATTATAGGTAAAATAAAATGAAGATTAAAGAAGGGGAACAACTTCCAAATTCAGAATTTTATTATTTAGACTCAAGCGGAGCAGCAAAAAAAATAACTACAGCAGAAGTTTTTAAAAATCATAAAACAATTGTTATTGGTGTTCCTGGAGCATTTACAAAAGTCTGTTCCGCAAAACATCTTCCAGGGTATGTTAATAATTACGAGGAAGCAAAGAATAAAGGGGTTACAAAAATTATTTGTGTTTCAGTTAATGATCCAAATGTGATGAAAGCATGGGGTGATAGTCAAAAAGTTGAAGATAAAATATTTATGGCTGCAGACCCATATTGTGAATTTACTAAATCAATAGGGGCAGAAATAGACAGACACGACAGAGGTCAAGGAATGAGATCGGCAAGATATACAATGTTAATTGATAATAATGTAGTACAAAAAATACAAGCAGAAGAAGATACTGCTTCTTGTGAAATCTCAGCAGCTCAAAATTTTTTAAAATTAATTTAAATTTCTTCGTTATAAGAAATATTATTTGCTTCGTTCCTCGCAATTTCATCAACTTTGTTGTTCAATTTATCTGATGAATGTCCTTTGACCCACTCCCATTTTACTTTTTTATTTTTAGATAGTTTTTCAAGCATTAACCAAAGGTCTTTATTTTTAACTGGTTTTTTTTCTGCAGTCATCCAGCCATTTTTTTTCCATTTAAAAATCCAAACCTCTATACCATTTTTTACATATTGAGAGTCAGTAACAATAGAAATTTCCTTTTTTTGAACTTTTTTTAATGCTTTTATTACAGCAATTAATTCCATTCTGTTGTTTGTAGTGTAGGGCTCAGATCCAGAAATAATCTTTTGTTTTTTATTTTCCAAAATTATCGCTGCCCATCCACCTTTTCCTGGATTTCCAATACATGAACCATCTGTATAAATTTTTATCATTATTTTAAATAGTCTCTAAATGAATTTAAGTTATTGTGGGATAATAGTTTTTGATAATACTCATTAGGATCTTTAATTTTAATCAATGCTGTTTTTGGCGTATTAGAGTAATCATATAGTCTAGTTAATAAATACCTTAACGCTGCTCCTCGACATAAAATATTTATAGATTTTTTTTCTTTCAATAAAATTTTTTTAACACTTTCGTAACCTCTAATTAAATTTTTAATTTTCTTCTTATTCATTTGAAATTTCTTCTTTTTATAATCAAAACAGAGGGCATTTATACATATAGCAATTTCATACATAAAATAATCATTAGCAGCAAAGTAGAAATCAATAATTCCAGAAAGTTTATTTTTTTTGAAGAATATATTATCTATAAATAAGTCACCATGGATAATACCTTTGGGTAATTGTTTAGGCCAATTTTTATTAATATCTTTTAGGTTATTTTTTAAGAATACTTTTAAATTTGAAAACTTTTTTGACTTAAATTTAATACTCTCCAACAAAGGTTTTAAATTTCTAATACTCATCGAATTTTTTCTATTAAGCTTCATTTTATTTGTGACCACATGCATTCGAGCAATTGTTTTACCAATTGCATAACAATCATTTATATTTAATATTTTTTTATCTTTACCCTCTAAGAATGATACAATACACGCAGTTTTATTTTTTAATTTAATAAGATATTTATTTTCTTTGGTTTTCAGTGGCTTGGGACAGTTTATTTTTGAATTATTCAAATTATCCATTAATTTCATAAAAAAAGGTATTTCTTTTTGCAAAACTCTTTTTTCAAAAATAGTTAAAATATATTTTTTCTTTTTTGATTTAAGAAGATAGTTTGTGTTTTCTATTCCTTGCTTGATACCTTTAAAACTTGTTACTTTATCAATATTAAAATTTTTATTAATAATATTAATTTCTTTTTGATTTATTTTTGTATAGACAGCCATTTTTAATTTAATTTGTTGGGAACTTTAAATACTACATCTTCTTTAATTATTTCAACTTCATCGATACTTATAGAAAATTTATTTTTTAAATCTTTAATAAAATTTTCAACCAATATTTCTGGTGCAGATGCTCCCGAAGATATACCTATTGTATTGCAATTTTCTATTTGATCATAAGGTATTGAGCTTTCAGAGTGAATAAGTAGTGAATTTTCACAGCCTGATTTTTTTGCTACTTCAACTAGTCTAACAGAATTTGAAGAGTTTCTACTTCCAATAACAAAAAACATATCACAATTTTTTGCAATATTTTTTACTGCCATTTGACGGTTAGTAGTTGCATAACAAATATCTTCTTTCATTGGTTCTTTTATATTAGGAAAATTAGTTTTTAAAATTTTGATTATTTCTTTTGTATCATCAACTGACAAAGTAGTCTGAGTAATATATGCTAATTCTTTATTTAGTTTATTTTGATAGTTTGTAGCATCTTCCTCATTTTGGATTAGATCTATAGAACCTTCATTTAATTGCCCCATAGTTCCAATTACTTCTGGATGATTTTCATGACCAATTAAAATTATGTGGTAACCAGCTTTATTAAGATTTTCTGCTTCTCTATGAACCTTAGAAACAAGTGGACATGTAGCATCAACATAAGTCATTTTATAATTTTTTGCATCTTCAGGTATTTTTTTTGGAACACCATGGGCTGAAAAAATTACAGGTCTTGATTTATCCTTTATCTCCTCCAGCTCTTCAACAAATATTGCCCCTTTATTCTTTAAATCATCTACCACATACTTATTATGTACAATTTCATGTCGTACATAAACTGGAGATCCAAATTTTTGTATAGATTTTTCTACTATTTCAATCGCTCTTTCTACTCCAGCACAAAATCCACGAGGTGCAGATAATAATATTTTTAATTCTTTATTTTTCATTTTTTTCTAAAAAATATTCCAGCAATATATGTGGAAAGGTTAAAGACGCCAAACCTATAAATATTATTTTTAAAATTGCACTATCCAAATTATATGAATTATTCATTAGATATAGCGCAATAAAAGAAAAAATAGCAGTTAAAATTGTTAAAGGCCAAGCTTTCTTTAGAAACAATTTAGATCCATTAACTATACTATTTGGATCAAGTTCAATAGCGAGGGAAATTGAATGTCTGATCGAGTGTAAAAAACAGAAATAAACAGTAAAAGCTATTAGTGGAGATAAATAATAATTTAATATTAAAATTGAAAAATAATCTAAAAAAATAACAAATTTCTTTATTTCAAAATTCTTTAAGAAAAGAAAAATACTAGATAGAGTGCTACAGAATATTCCTATTTGAATTACATTATTTGTCTCTATAAAATTCAAACTTGAATAAAATATCTCATTATCGATTAATAATAATTTGAAAATCGCTATTGTTTCCTGAAAATGAAAATACAAAGGAGCAAGTATAATTAAAAATCCTTTAAAAAAATAAAGTATTTGAGTGAAATAAGATCTTTTATTAATCAAAAATTGTGTATCTTCTTTTCCAAAGTGGTAGGAAGCGATCATTAAAAAAACAATTAAAGTTATTGATGGTAACAATATCCAAGTTACTATGACTAATGCCGAAATTAAAATGTATGTAATATAGAATATATAATTTGATTTTATATTAAATAATTTAAGCAGTTTTTTTCCTTTAATATGGTCTAATGAACCGTGGGAAACCCCTATTATTAAAATTAAAAGTAAACACAAAATTGACGAAATATTTAAATTATTAAACTTAAATAGTAAAATACAAAAAATGTTTACAACAAAGAAAAAAATAAATGAATGATTTAGATTTATTTTTTTTATTTTATTGTTCATTTTAAATTAATTCTTTTAAAAATTTCCACTTTGGCATTTTTAGAATTACTTCTAAATCTTCAAAAAAACTGCTTTTGTTTGATAAAAAATTTATAGCTGTTTTAGGTTTTGAATTAAAAACTTTGAAAAATATATTGCCCATTTCATTGGAATTATTTTTAAGAACTCTTAATAAGATTTTATCTAAAAAATCATATTTTGAATTAATTTTAAATAAATTTGTATTTTTAATATTTTCTATGTTTTCTCTTATATATCTGCTCTGTTCTTGAATATTTAGGAACGTATAACCCGTACTTAATCTAGTCATGCCTCCTGCTGAGCCTATGTAAATTTCATTTGATTTACTTACATTTTTTTGTCTAAAAAGTGGGATTGCTCCAGTTTCTTTGAAATTAATTTTACAGTTTCTGATATTGAGATGTTTACTCAAATAATCATCAATTTGTTCATCATAATCTTTCAGTTTTTCATTATTTAGTTCAGATATCCAAGTAGTTTCAACTAATGCATTTCTTTTAGTAAATGGTAGCGTATAAAAAAAATGAACTTTGTTTCTTTGATCACAAGCAAAGTCCATCAAATTGAATATTTCGTCATCAAAAAAGTCTTTATCTGTTTCTATTTCAACTCCACAAAAGTGTTGCCATAACTCACGCTGTTTATTCTCAAAATTAGGTACACTATTAAATACAACTGAATTTGATTTATCTATTTCATCAATACTTTTAAAAAACTGAATATTTTTATTTAATTTAAGTTTTGAAAGTATTTTTTCGTAGAACATACCACTATCAATTGTTTGATATGGTGTAGTTTCGCAATCTACATATTTCGTATTATTGGGTGTATTTATTGTAAAATTATTCCAACTTTTTTTGACACAGTCATCAAAATTATGTGAAAAAACCTTCCAAAATGACCAGGTTTTATCTCTTTTATAATTTTCTCTTGGCTCAATAATTGCTAAAGTTTTATCTTTTAATTTATCATAAACTTCCAGCTCATATGCTAATGAAAGACCTGCACAACCACCGCCTATAATTATATAATCAAATTCTTTCATTTAAATTTATTTCTTCATTAATTAAATTATGATCATGATTAATATTATCATCGTTTTTACTTATAAGTGATAACTTAATTAAGTCAAAAACAGATAAAAAGGTTTCAATAATTTTTTCAATATTTGAAACATAAATTTTTCCTGACTTTTTATAATTTTCTATGTTTTGCTTATTTAAAATTTTATATCCTATTTTTCTATAAACCCTTCTTGCAACTAAAATAGAAAATCTGAAACTTAATGGTATTTCTTTTATTGAGTAAAATGAGTTTTCATAAAACTTTTCTGAAAGCTTGATAGTAGTTTTTATTTCCTCAAAACTTTCATTGATGTAAAATCTATTATTTTTTTTATCTTCCACAACATCCCTAGAAATATTTGTTAATTGCATAGCAATCCCAAGATCAATAGCTGATTTTAGAGATTGTTCTTTGTGAACATTCAATATTTTAGCCATCATTAATCCAACTGTTCCAGCCACCCTATAGGAATATATTAATAATTCTTTTTTTGAATTAAGTTTAATATTTTCTTTTATATCAGAATTAATACCCTCAAATAAATCGTCTATAATTTTAGTAGAAATATTAAATTCATTAATAAGATCCCACATGTTTTTAATAATTGGATCATCATAATTTCTGTTTACAAAATTATTTCTAAATTTAATAAAATTATCTTTTTTTATTTCTATCTTATTTTCATCGTCAGCAATATTATCTACTTCCCTACAAAAATCATAAAGCGCAGAGCATTTTTGATAGGTTTTTTTTGGTAAAAAAAAACCTGCCCAATTGAAAGATTTTGCGTAAATGGCTATATAATTCTTTGTTATCATTAAAATAATTTATCTAAAACTTTTGCTGAAGAGAGAACTCCTGGAACCCCAGCCCCTGGATGTGTGCCCGCACCAACAAAGTACAAACCATCATATATTTCTGATTTATTATGAAATCTAAAGTATGCAGATTGTGTAAATTTAGGTTGAATTGAAAACCCCGATCCAAATTTTGTATTTAACTCTTTTTCAAAGTAATCAGGCGTTAGATAAAAATCTTCAACTATATTGTTCTTAAGATCTGGCATTAAGTCTTTTTCCATTTTTTCAATTACAAGATTTTTCATTTTCTCACCTTCAGTTTCCCAATTTATTTTTGACTGATTGTTAGGAACAGGTACTAACACATAAAAACAATCATTCCCTTCTGGGGCCATAGTTTTATCAGTCGCTGTAGGTCTGTGAAGGTAATAGCTAATATCATGATTTAATTTTTTCTTGTCAAATATGTCATCAAGGTGTTCCTTATATTTATTTCCAAACTTTATTGTATGATGTTCAACATTCTCATAAATTTTTTTTGTTCCAAAATAGTAAACAAATAAACCCATAGAATATTCCATTCGGTTTTTTTTCCAGTTAAACAACATGGAACTCTCGTTACTTTTGCTTAACATTTTCTCATAAAATGCAGGCGGATCTGCATTACAAACAACATTATCTGCACCAATTTCATTTTCATTATTTAATTTTACACCACTTATTTTATTATTTTTTGTTATAATTTCAGTTACTTCACTGTTTTTTATTATTTCAATACCAACCTCACTCATTAACTTTTCAAAACCTTTAATTATATTTCCTGTTCCTCCAACTGAATAGTGTATTCCCCATTTTTTTTCTAAATAAAGAATTAATCCATAAATAGAGGTGGTGGTAAAAGGATTTCCCCCAACTAGTAAAGGATGCATGCTAAGCATTCTTCTTAATTTTTCATTTTTTATATAAGATGAAACAAGTGAGTAAACTGATTTATAACTTTTTAGTTTTAATAGAGCAGGCAATTGTTGCATCATTACGAAAGGTTTATCAAATGGTACATCTGCAAGTTCTAAAAAACCTTTATCAAATATTTTTTTTGTAAAATTAACTAATTTTTCATATCCATTTACATCTTCTTTGCTAAGCTTCTCAATTTGGTCTTTCATCTCTATTTCGTCACCTGAATAGTTAAATTTAGTTTTGTCCTCAAAAATAAATTGGTACCAAATTTTAAGTGGAGTTAGTTCTATATAGTTTTTTGGATCTTTATTGAATAACTCGAACAATTCATTAATTAAATAGGGCGCAGTAATTACTGTTGGTCCAGCATCATAGATAAATCCATTTCTTTTAAAAACTCTAGCTCTACCACCTAGGTCTGGATGTTTTTCAATTAATTTTACCTTATGTCCTTTTGCTTTAAGTCTTAGTGCTGCTGCGATCCCACCAAATCCTGATCCAATGACTATAGAGTTCATTTTAATAATTTATAGCTTTTTTGAAAAATTGTAAGTGTATTATGAGTTAATTTTTTTTAACTCTGCTTTGGTTTCATCTAAATTTTTTTGAAACACAGCATCTAATTTTGACTTGTCTACAGATGTAGTTATTATTTTTTTAACTGAGTCCACTGCGATTTTTATTGATGTGTCCTTAATTTCTTTTAAAGCCGCTTCTTTCATCTGACTTATTTTATTTTCAACTAAATTTTTCTTTATTTCTGATGATTTATGAAACTTATCATTCATCTCTATTATTAATCTATCCGCATCTTTTTTGGCATTCTTAAGAATTTCGTTGCTTACAGACTGAGCTGTATCTAATTTTTTTTGCGAGTTATCTAATAGTGTTTTTGCCTCAGTTCTTAATTTTTCACTTTCATCAATTTCATTTTTAATATCAGATATCATTTTATCTAACATTTCAGAAATTTTTTGAGGAATTTTAAGGTAAATTAATGCTCCAAAAAAAATAATAAATGATACGGCTACCCAAAATGTTGCATCAATTGCCATAGTATTTATCTCCATTTCTTTTTGATAGATCGTCAACAATTGCAGATATACTACTATTATTTACTTCAGCTCCAATTAGTTTTTGCAACAACTCGGACGAAGTCTCAATAGCTATTTTATTTATTTTATCTGGTGCATTCTTTCTTAATGCATCTATTTCTTTTTCAGCCTCAGCAATTTCATTATCAATTTGCTTATCAAGAACCTCTTTTTTTGCATTAATGTCTTTTAGTGCTTTTTCTCTTGCTTGATTGAAAATACTATTAGCCTCAAGTTTGCTTTTAGATATAATTTCATCGTATTCTTTTAGCTTTGCATCACTATCTTCTCTTTGTTTCTCAGCAGCCTCAATATTTTCTAATATTTGAGATTTTCTCGATTCTAAGTTGTTACTTATTTTTGGTAGTATCAGTTTAGATAAAACTAAATACATAATACCAAAAGTAAGTATTAGCCAAAAAATTTGAGAAACCCAAAACTCTGGATTTAATTGAGGCATACCTCCGCTTTCAGCTGCAAAAGCTTCTTTAATAAAAAAGAAGCTAAAAAATATTGACTGAAAATATATTTTTTTAACCATCAATTTAAAACGCAAAGAGAATGATTAACGCAACTACCAATCCGAATAATCCTGTAGCTTCTGCAAGTGCGAAACCTAAAAGTAAGTTAGGAAATTGTTTTTGTGCTGCAGATGGATTTCTCATTGCACCAGACAAATAATTCCCAAAAATTATTCCAATACCAACACCGGCTCCAGCTAAAGCAATTGCTGCTAAACCTGCTCCGATCATTTTTGCTGCTTCTAATTCCATTATATCCTCCTCTGTTATTAATGGTGTAAATTTAATGCATCATTTAAATAGATGCAGGTTAAGATTGCAAAAACATAAGCTTGAAGAAAAGCAACTAAGATCTCCAAACCAGTTAAGGCAACCGAAAAACTTAGTGGAAGCCACCCACCAACTATTCCAAGGCTTATTACAAAGCCCCCGAAAACTTTCATCATTGTATGACCAGCCATCATATTAGCAAATAATCTAACCGATAAACTTATAGGTCTACTTAAATAAGAAATAATTTCTATAACAACAATCAAAGGGAGCAACACTGCAGGTACTCCACTTGGAACAAATAATTTTAAATACCCAAATCCATGTTTAATAAACCCAATGACAGTCACTCCAATAAATATAAATGCTGCAAGTACAAATGTTACAATGATATGACTAGTTACAGTGAAAGTATAAGGTATCATTCCAAACATGTTACAAAATAAAACAAACATGAATAGAGAAAATATAAATGCAAAGTATGGTTTGGCTTTTGATCCAGCTGTATCGCTAATCATTTTGGATACAAAGGTATAGCTAAGTTCTGCTAATAATTGAATTTTATTTGGTAGTATTGAATTTTTTTTTGATCCCAAGTTAAAGATTAACAAAATAGACACAGTACTTAAAATCATAAACAAACTTGCATTCGTAAACGATATGTCGAATGCTCCAACTTTAATTTCTGGTCCAATTCTATAAACGTCAAATTGGGACATAGGATTTGCTGCCATAATACTTATTTATTTTTGCATTTTTTTTGCAGATCTAATCACATTGGTTATTCCAGCAACTACACCAACAAAAAAAAATATTAATATAAACCAGGGTTTAGTACCAAAGGTCTTGTCAAAAATAAACCCAATAATTGTCCCCACAGCCACTGCAGAAACAAGTTCTGTACTCAATTTGAATGCAGTTCCTATAGGTGAAGGGTCATTCTTCTTATTGTAGAGATTTTTCTTTGAAATCTTGCTTTTTGCAATCTCTAAGCGAGTTTTGAAAGGGTCTTTTGGCATTTATATAGTTTAAGCAACCATACTCTCTGCTTTTTGTAAATCAACAGCCACAAGCTGACTAATTCCTTTTTGAGGCATAGTTACCCCATATAGTCTGTTCATTTTTGACATGGTTAAAGCATGATGGGTTACAATTATGAATTTGGTGTTGGTTATTTTAATTAGTTCCTCAAGTAAACTACAAAATCTTGTTACGTTAGCATCGTCAAGTGGTGCATCAACCTCATCTAAAACACATATAGGCGAGGGGTTAGTTAAAAATACCGCAAAAATTAAAGAGAGCGCAGTCAATGCTTGTTCACCTCCAGATAACAAAGTTATAGATTGAAGTCTTTTTCCTGGAGGACTAACTAACATTTCTAAACCTGCTTCAAGCGGATCATCAGAGTCGACCAACTCTAATTTGGCATTTCCACCATTGAAAAGTTTTGTGTAAACTTCATTAAATTTTCTATTAACTTTTTCAAAAGCTTCAATCAATCTTTCTCTTCCTTTTTGATTAAGTTCATTAATACTATCTTTTAATTTTACAATAGCGGTAACAAGATCGGCACGATCTTGTTCCATTTTTTTTATCTCTTCTTCATATTTACTTGTTTCTTCATCTGCTTTTAAATTTACAGATCCTAATTTTTCTCTTTCTTGTTTTTTCTTGTCCAAAGCATCTTCTTGATCAACTGGATTTGGAAGCTCTTCTACACCATTTAAATTTGAATTTTCTAAAATATTATCTTCATTCAAATTTAGTTCGGAACTAATTCTATCAAGCAGATCACTTTTTCTTTTTTGTAGACCTTCAATTGTAGCTCCTGAGCTTGCTTTTCTTTCTCTGATTTGAATTGATTGCTCTTGTATTTCGTTTAATTGCGTTCTTAACATTTCAATTTTTTGATCTGTTTCATCTATAATTGACTCATTATCAATTTTTTCTTTATCTGAAATTCTTAAATTTTCTGAAATTTGACCTTTTCTTTCCGCTTGTGCTCTAGGTTGGTTTTCTAAATCACTTAAT
Organism: uncultured Pelagibacteraceae bacterium; assembly: GCA_902558585.1. GTDB lineage: Bacteria > Pseudomonadota > Alphaproteobacteria > Pelagibacterales > Pelagibacteraceae > Pelagibacter. The sequence goes on from CACEEO010000001.1 coordinate 43,300, forward strand.
AGTTTTGATAATTTTTCTTTTCTTTGTGTTAGTTCATTAACCATTTTTTCTGAGTTAGTTAATAAATTTTTCCAACTTTCAATTTCCGTTTCAATGGTTTTAATTCTTTCATTTCTTTTTATAGACTCATTTTTAATTGATTGATTTTTACTATATACATCGGCATATTTTTCTTGGAGTAATTTTATATTTTCTGATTTTTCACTAACTCCTAATAATTCACTTCTAGATCTTTCATTTTTTAAATCATTTAAAAAACTATCTAGCTCCATATTACATCTATCTAGAAGTGTTACTGCTTGATTTATTTCGTTACCATCTATTAATTCTTTTACTCTTGATATTGTATGTTTTACATTTCTTATTGGGCCAACGCTTATATTTACAGTTTCTTCTGCTAGACTTTTTACAACTTCATCAACAGCTTTTTGTTCTTCTTTAAGTTTATTTTTTGCACTTTCTAGCTCTTCATTAGATAATTTTTCTGTTTCAAAATACTTCGAGTCTGTCTCAATTAATTCAGTTTTTTCTTCCTTCAATCTTTTTTCATTTGAGTTAGCATCTATAATAATCCCTTTTTCTCTCGTGATATCATCATCTAGTGTTTGAATTGATTTTTTGATGCTTTCTATCTCATCTTGAATTCTTGTATTTTCCTCATCTAAACTTTGAAGTTCTAAATTAAGTCTTTGTATTCTTGATAAATTTTCTATATTTTTTTCTCTCAATGGATTTACTTTATCTGTAAAAGTTTTAATTGAATTTTCTAATTCAGATATTTTGTTATTAAATTCTTCTACTTCTCCTTCTGCCTCAGTATTAATTTCATTTTCTATTCTGATTTCTTTATCTATTTCTAATAATTTTAAATAATATAATCCCGCTTCAATTTTTTTAATTTGATCTGAAATTAGTTTGTATTTTGTTGCCTCTTCAGCTTGTTTTTGAAGATTTGCCAATTGTTTTTCTTGTTGTCTTCTGAGTTCATCTGCTCTTTTTAAATTATTCTCAGCCGCACCTAATCTTAATTCAGCCTCATGTCTTCTAACGTGTAAACCAGATATTCCTGCAGCTTCTTCTAAAATAGCCCTTCTGTCTGTTGGTTTCGCAGTTACTAATGCACCTATTCTTCCTTGACTAATCATAGATGGAGAGTGTGCACCAGTCGAAAGATCTGCAAAAAACATTTGCGCATCTCTTGCTCTTACTTCTTTATCATTAATGTAAAATTTAGATCCTTTATCTTTTTCTATTTTTCTTCTAACTTGTATTTGTTCCAATTCACGGAATTGGATCGGACCTTCTTTATCTTTGTTTTCAACTTCGATTGATACTTCTGCAATATTTTTTGATGCTTTATTAGATGTACCTGAAAATATAACATCCTCCATACCAGATCCACGCATACTTTTTGCCGAGGTTTCTCCCATTACCCATCTTAAAGATTCTACAATGTTAGATTTTCCACAGCCGTTGGGACCCACTATACCAGTAAGGCCATCTTCAATTAAGAAGTTGGTTTTTTCAGCAAAAGATTTAAATCCGTTTAATTGGATTTTTTTAAACTCCATGAACTAACTTATATCAGTTTTTCTAATGCTTTTTTCAAATTTTTATAAGTTAGAGCTTTTTCAAATTTTTCGTTGTTGATAATTATCGTAGGAGTTGAGCTTACTTTGAAGTTTTTAGTACCATCGATTCGATCATTTAAAACAAAATCCTCAATTTCCTTATTATTTATACAAGTATCAAAATCAATACTAAAACCTTCATTTTTTAAAAATTTTTGGAGATTTTTATTTGCCTCCTGTATCGAACTTCCTTTGACCCATTTCTGTTGATTTGCATATAAGCTTTCCAAAATATCAGAGTTTCCATCATTTTTACATTGAGCAACTTTTGATGCATTGAAGGCCGCTATGTCTAATGGAAAATGTCTAAATTCAATCTTAGCGATTCCAGTATCAAGAAATTCTTTTTTAAGTTCAGGGAAAACATTTTTGTGAAAATTAGCACAATGACTACAAGTTAATGATTCAAAAGCTATAATAGTTATTTTTGCATCTTTGTTTCCAACAGTTATCCTTTTTATTTCCTCAGCTTGTACATTTAAGACTGTAGTAAAAAATATTAATAATAAGAATATAATTTTTTTCATTTCTCTCTAAAAACCTTAGTTAACTCTGTTAATGATTTTTTAATTTTTTCGTTTTTAACATCTTTAATTTTATCTTGATATTTACTAATTGCCACATTTTTAACTTTTGTGTAACTCGAGCCCGTCATTTCATGTTCGTCATCAAAACTTATAAATTTAAGCTTTTCAACAACAGAATAGCCAAAAAAATTATTCATTTTATTTAAAATATCTTTTTTCGAATATTCCACGTCAACTTCATGTCCTCGCTTGACCATAACCACTAAGGTGCTAACACCAAATTTATTTGAATTTTTAAATGTTTTTGGATAGCAAATTTTAAATAATTCGCTGCCGACTAAATATTTCCAATTGCTCAGCGTTTCTGAATATACATGCCCTTTTTTATTTATTATTTTTTTGACATTTTTTGGCAAAGTGTCTTTGAAAGATCTTAATCCTTGAATGCTAGCGTTTCTCTGCTTAGTATTATTTTTAGATTGCATATGAAAGATCCAATAATAACAAATAATATTCTTAATTGGTATGATTTAAATAAAAGATCTTTACCTTGGAGAAAGAATGTTTCTCAAACAAAAAAGCAATACTACACTTTAATAAGTGAATTTATGTTGCAGCAAACCCAGGTTGCAACGGTAATACCTTACTTTAACAGATTTATAAAAAATATTCCCACAATAGAAAAATTGTCTAAATATGATGATGGAAAATTAATTAAACTTTGGGAGGGTCTTGGATACTATTCAAGAGTAAGAAATTTAAAAAAAACAGCTCAAATAGTTGTTAAAAATTTTAATAAAAAAATACCTAGAAATTTTGTAGATTTAAAGTCTCTTCCAGGAATTGGAGATTATACAGCAAGTGCAATTTCTGCAATTGCATTCAATGAACCAATAATTCCTCTAGATGGTAATATTGAAAGAGTACTAAAGAGATACTTATTTTTGAAAAAACAAGATCAAATAAAAAAAGAAAATTTACACGAGAAGAAAAAAATTTTTGGAACATCTATCAAAAGGTCTAGTGATTATGCTCAAGCTTTAATGGAATTAGGAGCAATAATTTGTAAACCTGTTAATCCTAATTGTAAGAACTGTCCATTAGTAAAAAAATGCAAATCATTTAAAAATAAAAATTTTGATTTAGTAAAATTTAAAAAAAAAGATAAGGAAACTTTTTATAAGCTTAATGTTTATAAAAAAAATAATCATTATTTATTAATCAAAAATAATAAATTTAATTTTTTGAAAAATTTTAATATTTTCCCGATGGAGGAAGTAAATAATCCTAAAAATTTTGATAAAGATTTGAATTTTAAAATGTCTAATATGAGTATGAATATTAAAATTGAATTTAAAAATAAATATAATTTAAATAAAAATAATTATTGGATTGATCCAACAAAGCTTCAAAATTATACACTGCCAACATTTACAAAAAAGATAGTTAAATTTTTAGAAAGTCACAAATGAAAAAAATTGCAATAATTGGTGCTGGAATTTCTGGTTTGTATATTGCCAATTTATTCAAAGATCATAAGGATTATCAGGTTACGATTTATGAAAAAAGGAATTCAATAGAAATGGAAGAAGGCTATGGAATTCAGCTGTCGGTAAATAGCGTGAAGCTTTTAAATAAAATAGGCTTCGCTTCTCTCACTAAAGAGGAAAAATTTAATCCAAAAAAAATTGATTTTTATGAAATTAAAAATTTAAAAAAAGTTTGTGACTTAGAGATTTCAAAATTTAATTCTGAAGATTGTAAATACACAACATTGAAAAGATCAAAATTACTTCAATTTTTAAAAAAACAACTGGACGAAGATATAATTAAATATAACCACAGTATTGAAAAGATTGATTATAATAAAGATTCAATAAAATTAATATTTGATAAAAATAAAATAACTTGTGATTATTTAATTATTTCAGACGGCGTGTTTTCTAAGGGGAAATTATTAATTTCAACCAATAAATCAAAACCAACTTATAATCATACGATTGCTATTAGGGGCACTATATCGAGAGAAAATTTTCAAAATATAAATGAAGAAAATATTTCTTTGTTTTTAGGACCGAATTTTCATTATGTTGTTTATCCAATTAATAATGGTGAACAATTAAATTTTATTGGCATTTTAAAACATAAATTAAATTCAAATGAGCAAGAGAACTATAATCTTTTTAATGAGAGTTCTTTTATAAAAAATATTAAATATAAATTATCTCAAAAAGTTTCCCAAAGTTTTTTGGAAAGTCTTCAAAATATTAAATTATTTCCAATATTTGTAAGTAAAAATTTATACAATCCTCCAAAAAATATATTCCTTGTAGGAGATGCATTTTTTGCTTTTTCACCTTCATTTGCGCAGGGAGCTTCCCAATCAATTGAGGGAGCTAATGAATTATATGAATGTGTAATAAATAATAATAATTTTTATGATATCAGATTAAAGAGAGTAAAAATGATTAACAGTAGATCTAATTTCAATCAATTTGCCTTCCATTTATCAAATCCGATTATGATCATATTTAGAAATATTTTTTTAAAACTTTTAACTAAAAATAAAAACTTTTTACAAAGTTATTTGGGTAAAATTTATAAAAGTTAATTTTTAGAAATTAATCTTTGTCTTAGATAATCAATAGGATAAGTTCGTCCATTTATATCACAGTGCCAAAAAGTCCATCCGTTGCAACTTTCAGCTCCTAAAATAGTAGCCGCAACTTTGTGTATAGAACCCTCTGCTTGATTATGTTTTATACTACCATCAGCCATAATTCTGGCTGTTATTTTTTTCTTATTATCAAAAATATTAGTTCCAGGTTTAATTATTCCAAGCTCAACTAATGAACCAAAAGGAATTCTTGGTTTTGATCTATTATTTTTTAGCGTATCTAATAAATCGTCTTTAATAGGCTTTGTAGTTTTTATGCGTTGCTCTGCAGCTTTAAAATAATTTTTTTCTTTTTCTATTCCAAAATAATTTCTCCCTAGTTTTTTTGCTACCGTAGCTGTTGTTCCTGATCCTAAAAAAGGATCAAGTATGAGGTCATTTTTATTTGATGTAGCTAGTAAAATTCTATGTAATAGTGCTTCTGGTTTTTGTGTTGAGTGAATTTTTTTTCCATCCTTTTTAAGTCTTTCAGAACCATTGCATATTGGAAGATCCCAATTAGATCTCATTTGAAGATCATCATTTAAACATTTTAAAGATTGATAATTGAATATGTATTTTGATTTCTCACTTTTAGAAGCCCATATTAAAGTTTCATGAGCGTTAGTAAAACGTGTCCCTCTAAAATTTGGCATTGGATTATTTTTATTCCAAATAACATCGTTTAAAATCCAGAAACCTAAATTTTGGATTGCTGTGCCAACTCTAAAAATATTATGGTAGCTTCCTATAACCCAAATAGCTCCATCTTTTTTTAAAATTCTTTTACATTCACTAAGCCATTCATAAGTGAAATCATCATATTTTTTAAAATTTTCAAATTGATCCCACTTATCATTTACCGCACTAACCTTTGATCTATCTGGTCTAGTTAATTCACTTTTTAATTGTAAGTTGTAAGGAGGATCAGCAAAAATTAAATCAAAAGTTTCACGTGGAATTTTTTTTAATTCTTCGAGACTATCTCCATTAATTATTTTATTTTTGAAATCAGTTTTCATTTGTAAAAATTAATTAGACTCCAAATGGATTCTGCGGTCAACCTGAGATTGAAAAATTTGGATTCGATTAGTGTTTCTAAATTAGAAGCTAACTAGATGTAGTGTTAATTTATTTTAGACATAGGTGAAAAAGTTTTTCTATGATGTTTAGTAATACCTAATTTTTTCAAAGCTTTTAAGTGCTGTTTTGTTCCGTACCCAAAGTTTTTATCCCAATCATAGCCTTTATTTTTTTTTGATAAGGTGGTTATAAATTTATCTCTTGATACTTTTGCAATTATAGAAGCTGCCGAAATAGACGGGATTTTTTTATCTCCTTTAATAACTGATTTTAAATTATAATTTTCTAACTCTGGAGTTTTATTTCCATCTATCAGAACGTGTGTTGGTTTTTTCTTAAGTTTTTTGATGGCTCTTTTCATAGCTAGCAAACTTGCTTGTAGTATGTTCAGCTTTTCTATTTCTTTGACAGAAGCTTTGCCTATGGACCAAGTAGAATTTTTTTTTATATATCTACATAGATACTCTCTCTCTTTTTTACTTAATAATTTTGAATCTTTTAATAACTTTGGATTAATTGATTTTTTTAAAATTACTGCTGAAGCATAAACAGGCCCAATCAAACTTCCTCTGCCAACCTCATCAACCCCAGCAATCACCTTCATCAAATTTTTAACTTTAGATCTTTAATTTTGTCTCTAATTTTCTTTAAATCTTCCCATGAGTGTTTTTTATTTTCTGGAAAACGGATTAAATAAGATGGATTAAAAGTTATCATTAAAGGGAATGTTTTGTTTTTTAAAATCACTTCCTTCCAATGTCCTCTTTCAGTAGTTATTTTTTCACTTATTCCTGTTATAGCCTCCATTGCCGAACTACCCATCAAAACAATAATTTTTGGGTTTATAATCGATATATGCTCCTTCAAAAATACTGAGTATCTTTTAATTTCAGTTGAGGTTGGTTTTCTGTCATCAGGTGGTCTAAAATTGATTGCATAACTAGTGTAAATATTTTGTCTCTTAATATTTATGGCTATAAGCATTTTGTTTAGAAGTTCGCCAACTTCACCTCTAAATGGGACACCCAATTTTTCCTCTTCAGCCCCAGGAGACTCTCCAATAAACATTAAAGGGCTATTTATATTTCCCTCACCTAAAATGATTTTATTTGAATTTTCTTTCAATTTACAATTTTCAATTGAATTTATTTGATCTTTTAAATTTTTTAGTAATTCTTCTTTATTAATTAGCAGGGTGTCATTATTCGTTTCTAAAATATTAAATCTATTTATTGGTTTATCAGCGAATATAAATTTTGGCTCAATAGTATTAATTAGTTCTTGGTTTAATTTGGTATTTTGATTTATCACTTTTTTAGTCATAGTATGGTCACATGTTCCTAAAATTTATAAAATTAGTACTATTAATATTCATATCTTATCAGACACCTTTGTATTCTAAAAGTGCTACTTTTAATGATTTCAACTCAAGAGATTTATCAAATTATTTTTCTGGAATTGTTGCATTTGAAAATCGAGATAATTCTGAAGCTTTAAAATTTTTTAACTTAACCAAAGTATTAATTAATAAACATGACAGTTATTTAAAAAGATATGTTGACTCTTTAGTTTTAGATAACAAAGTACCTCAAGCAATTAATGTATTAAATAACAACGCAAACAATTCTAACTCAGATTTTTATGATGCGTATATAATTTTAATAATTGACAGTTTAAAGAAAAATAACTTTAAAAAAGCTGATGAATATTTAACACAAAGTTTAAAATTTCAAGATGAAGATAGGATAAAATTAGTTATTTTTGAAACTCTAAAACAGTATATTTACACATTTAAAAATAAAAAAATATTAGATAACAAAAAAAATTTTGGTAACCTGTCTCTTATAGCTGAGACATTCCAAAGATGTTACATTGAAGATAAGAGAACTTCGTCATTTTTTCTTAATTTAATAAATAATCAACAGGGTGATTATTCAAGATACATTTTCTTTTATCTTAATTATTTAATTGATAAAAATAAATTAAATGAAGCAAGATTAGTTGTTGAACAAATTGATTATATAAATTCAACACTTTTACTTTCACAAAGCAAAAGTTGGGTAGAAAAAGAAAAATTTGATGATTTCGGAAAAATTTTTTCATGCAAGGATCATAATGACCTTGTCAGTGAGTTTTTATTTTTAATCTCTAATCTTTATTCTTCCCAGGATAATTTTGAAAAATCAAATTTTTATTTAAATTTATCGAATTATTTAAATCCCAAGTTTGAATTTAATCTGTCATTGGTTGCAGAAAATTTTTATCTTAATGATGAATTTGACAAACTTAAAAAGATCTTAAAAAAGTTTAAAAAAGAAGATGAATTTTATTATTGGTTTAGATTAAAAAAAGAAGCTCAAATAATAATTCAAGAGCAGGATTATGAAAATGGAATTAAATACATAGATTTAAAATTTAACAAAATTGAAAATCCAAATATAAAAATGATTTTTGATTTAGCTAATTTATATAAAAATTCTAAAAATTATGAAAAGGCAATAGATCGTTATACGGAAATTATTTTAACACTGGATGACAATTCACTTATTAAGTCAGACGTATTATATCGGAGAGGTGGTAGTTATGAAAGAATGGGCAATTATGAAAAGTCAGATGAAGATTTACTGCATGCACTTAAAATTGATCCTAGTGATGCATATATTTTAAATTACCTTGCTTACTCTTGGTTAGAGCGTGATTATAAAATTAATGAAGCAATGGATATGTTGAAAACAGCATATGATTTAAAAAACAATGATCCATATATTATTGATTCAATTGGATGGGCTTATTTTTTAATAGAGGATTATGTAGAAGCAGAAAAGTATTTAAAAAGAGCTGTAGAATTAATGCCAGATGACCCAATCGTGAATGATCATTATGGAGACATTTTATGGAAATTAAATCGAAAAATTCAAGCAAGATATTTTTGGAACAACGTATTAACTTTTGATGATACCGAAGACGAGATGAGAGAAAAAATTAATATTAAAGTAATTAAGGGTCTTAAAAATTCCTAAATGAAAATTAATAAAATTAAATCTAATGCAAAGTTAAATTTAGCACTAAATATCACTGGAAAAAAAAAGGTTTTACATAAAATTGAAAGTATAATTGGTTTCATAGATTTACATGATGTTATTTCGATAAATCAACATAATGGAAAAAAACACCATATTTCTTTTTATGGAAAGTTTTCTAAATATATAGGAAAAAAAAATACTGTTCAAAAATTATTTCAAATACTAGATAAAGAAAATTTATTAAAAAATAAAAAATTCAAAGTTAAAATTAAAAAATTAATCCCTCAAGAAGCTGGGTTGGGTGGGGGATCGATGAATGCAGCTAGTGTGTTTAATTATCTGGTTAAAAAAAAAATTATCAATCCTAATTATCAAAAAACTCGAAGTATCTGTGACTTGGTTGGTTCCGATGTTATTCTGGGAACCATCTCATCCAGCTGTGTATTGTCATCAGGTGGTAGAATAAAAAAGTTTTATAATACTCCAAAATATTACTCTACTTTAGTAAAGCCTGATTTTGGCTGCTCAACTAAAAAAATATACTCAGCTGTTCGAAAGTATACAAAATCAAAATATAACAAACCAAAAAAAAACATGTTTGGAGTAAAATATTTGATTGATCAACAAAATGCCCTTGAAACAATAGCGCTCAAAAAATATCCAAAACTTAAAAAAATAAAGTTGTTCTTAGAAAGTATAAATAATCCATTATTTGTAAGAATGACTGGTTCAGGATCAACAATTGTTGCCTATTATAATTCATTAAAGAGTTGTAAATTGGCAAAAGCTAAATTTAAAAGAAAATATAAAAATTATTGGTGTGTTACAGCAAAAACTATATGAATTTTATATTTTTATGTTATAGGAAGCTAGTATTGGGGCGTAGCCAAGCGGTAAGGCACGGGTTTTTGGTACCTGCATCCTAGGTTCGAATCCTAGCGCCCCAGCCATTTATGAAAAATTTTTTAGATAAATTTTTTTCCCGATCAAAAAATCTTGATTATATCAGTCAAAATTTAAAACAAATTACTTTAACAACACCAGCAAATAAAATTTTTGAAGCAATTAATAATTTTTCAGAGAAAAGTGAAATCAGATATGTGGGTGGGTGTGTAAGAAAAGTGATAAAAAAAGAAAACGTTGATGATATTGACCTAGCAACAAATTTAACTCCCACAGAAGTTTGTGAGGCTCTTAAAAACAAACAAATACGTTATTACGAAACAGGAATTGAGTATGGAACTATAACTGCAATAATTGACGAATATAAATATGAAATTACTTCTTTAAGGAAAGACGTCTTAACTGATGGAAGGCATGCTGAAGTAGAATTCTCTTTAGAGTGGAAGGAAGATGCCTCTAGAAGGGATTTTACTATCAATTCAATTTATGCAGATGGCGATGGTAATTTATTTGATCCATTTAACGGTAAAAAGGATTTGGAGGAGGGTTATATTAATTTTATTGGAAATGTGGAAAAAAGAATTCAAGAGGATTATTTACGTATTTTGAGGTATTTAAGATTTTATTTAAATTACTCAAATCATAAGCATCAGCCAGAAATAATAAAAAATATAAAAAAAAATATTGATGGAATTTCAAATATTTCATCTGAAAGATTAATCGATGAACTAAAAAAAATAACTAGTTCAAATGGATTTTTAAAACTCTTTAAAGATATGGAAAGTTTAGAACTCTTAGAAATAATTTTCCCTCAATTAAAGAATATTAAAAATTTTAAAAAACAAAATTCTTATGCTGCAGAGAATTTTTTAAAAATTGACTTTATATTCTTAATTGCGCTTTTAGTGATTGATGGGACTGATAATGCCGATTATTTTATTTATAAATTCAAAATATCTAACAAAGATAAGAAAAGATTAAAATTGATAGATCTTTTTTATAAAGAAAAAGTAACTTTAAACAACTTTACAGAGAAAAACTTGAATAAATTTTTTTATTTTAATGGGCGACAGGCTGTAATAGATATAATTAATTTTAAAATATTTATCTCAAACAAAGTAGAGAAAAAACTAATCAAACTATTAGATACTTATAAAGAGAAAGTAATTCCAACTTTGCCAATAGGGGCTGATCTATTAATGTCTAAATTTCAAATTCCTGAGGGTAAAACGTTAGGTAATAAATTAAAAAGGATAGAAGAAACTTGGGTTCAAAACGGATTTCAAATTTCAGATAAGCAGGTACAACAAATAGTTAAAAGTTAAATATATTTAACATCTTTAATTTCAAAATTTTTTACACCAGAGGGTGTATTTATTTCAACTAAATCACTTTTATTTTTTCCAATCAAACCTTTGCCAATTGGTGATTGAAAGAAAATTAATTTTTGTTTTAAATCCGCCTCATCTCTACCAACAATTTTATAATTAATTTTTTCACCAGTGTCTAAATCTTCTAAATAAACTGTAGATCCAAAAATTACTTTTCCTTCATTGTTTAGTTTTGTAACGTCAATAACATTTGCTCTTGCAATAATATCGTTAATTTCTGTAATTCTTCCCTCGTTATGAGATTGTTCTTCTTTAGCTGCATGATATTCTGCATTTTCTTTAAGGTCTCCATGTGATCTTGCTTCAGCAATTGCAGCTACTATCTCAGGTCTCTTTTTTTCTTTTAAAAAAACTAATTCTTCTTTTAGTTTATTTAATCCGTTTAATGTTATTGGCTCTTTATCCATATTTTTATTTCCATTTTGCAATCGGAGGTAATGACATCAAAATTCCTTCAACATTACCGCCAGTTTGTAGCCCAAATTTTGTTCCTCTATCGTAGAGCAAATTAAATTCTGCGTATCGACCTCTTTTAATATACTGAAACTCTTTATCTTTTAAAGTCCATTTTCTTTTTAATTTTTTTTTAATTATTTCATTAAATAGCATTTGAAATGTAACACCAACATCTCTGACAAATTTAAAGTCATTTTCAAAATTATCATTTTTATAGTCAAAAAAGATTCCACCTATACCTCTGGCTTCATTTCTGTGAGGTAAATAAAAATATTCATCACACCACTTTTTATATTTTTTATAATAATTTTTATTATGTCTATCGCACATTGCCTTTAATATTTTATGAAAGTTTTTCTTCTCTTTTTCATCTTTTATTGCTGGGGTTACATCCATACCTCCACCAAACCAATTCTTTGTTGTACAAATAAATCTGGTATTAAAATGCATTGCAGGAATATAAGGATTTTGCATGTGCATAACTATTGATATTCCTGATGCCCAAAATCTAGGATCTTTACTTGCTCCCGGTATATTCTTTTGAAATTGCTTAGGAAATTTTCCATAAACTTTTGAAAAGTTTACTCCTACTTTTTCAAAAATTTTTCCATTTTTAAGAATTCTATATTCACCACCACCCTCATCTTTTTTACTGCTTCTATTCCAAGAAGTTGATTGAAAATTTAATTTGTTTTTTTCAATTTTTATAATGTCGTCACATATTGCATTTTGTAATAGCTTAAACCAATTACTCGCTAAGTCTTTTTTGATTGAAATATCCATTTTATATTAATTCTATTTGACGCAAACTTTCTGCCAAAACAATGGCAACAGACGATGCAATATTAAGAGATCTTAATTGGTTATTCATTGGTATTTTTAGACGATTTTTAATAATTCTATGAACCTTTTCGGGTACCCCAGCACTTTCTCTTCCAAATAAAATAGTATCATCAGGCTTAAATTTAAATTTAGTATAATTTATTGAACCCTTAGTTGTCATCAATACGATTCTCTGTTTTTTCTTTGCCTCAAAAAACTTTTCCGAACTTTGATAAAACTCTATTTGACTATAGTCCATATAGTCCATAACCACTCTTTTAAAACGTTTGTCTGATAATAGAAAGCCACATGGTTCAATTATTTCTAATTTAGCACCCAAACAAGCACAGGTTCTTATGATTGCAGCAGTATTCTGAGGTATATCAGGCTCATACAAAGCTATTTTGGGTCCTAAAATTGTTGAATTCTGTGTCATTCTTTCAGTAGTAAAATAATTATTTTATATTATATGAATTCGTATATTAACTATTTTAAATCAAAAAGAGATAATAATAAAAGCTACTAAAAGTGTCTGAAAAAAAAACAAAAAGAAGAGATTTTTTATTTACAGCTACCACAGCTGTAGGAGCTGTTGGTGCCGCTGCAGTAGTGTGGCCAATGATCGATCAAATGAATCCAGATGCTTCTGTTAAAGCATTAGCTAGCACAGAAGTTGATGTAAGTGCATTAACACCAGGAAATACATTAACTGTTTTGTGGAGAGGTAAACCTGTTTTTATAAGAAGAAGAACTCAAGAAGAAATTGATGAAGCAAGAAAAGTGAAGATGGAGGATTTAATTCATCCTGAGAAAGATGAGGATAGAGCTAAAAATCCAGAGTGGCTTGTTATGTTAGGAGTTTGCACACATTTAGGATGTGTACCTTTAAATGACAAAGGCGATTACAATGGATGGTTTTGCCCATGTCATGGATCTCACTATGATACCTCTGGAAGAATAAGAAAAGGGCCAGCTCCGTTAAATATGGAAGTACCTAAATACGAATTCGTTAACGCTAATACAATTAAGATTGGATAAACTAAACACTAATGAGTGATCTCGATTACAGGCCAAAATCAAAAGTAGGACAATGGTTTAATGATCGATTACCACTTTTAACTCTAGCAAATCATTTAACAGATTATCCGACTCCTAAAAATTTAAACTATTGGTGGACATTTGGAGGAATTTTAACTTTTTGCTTAATCACTCAAATTATCACGGGATTAACTCTCGCAATGCATTACATCGCTCACGCTGATATGGCTTTTGAGAGTGTTGAGCACATAATGCGTGATGTAAACTATGGTTGGTTAATTAGATACATTCATGCAAATGGTGCATCAATGTTTTTCTTGGCAGTCTACATTCATATCTTCAGATCATTATTTTATGGTTCTTATAAAGCACCAAGAGAAATAATTTGGATAATTGGAATAATTATTTACTTGTTAATGATGGCAGCTGCATTCATGGGTTATGTATTGCCTTGGGGACAAATGAGTTTCTGGGGAGCAACTGTAATCACAAATTTATTTAGCGCCATTCCGTTAGTTGGAGAGGGTATTGTTACTTGGTTGTGGGGAGGTTATTCAGTTGACAATCCTACGTTAACTAGATTTTTTACTTTACATTATTTAATTCCATTTTTAATTTTAGGACTCGTTGTTTTACACATATGGGCTTTACATGTTCCTGGTAACAACAATCCAGTTGGAATAGATATAAAAAAACCATCTAAAGACACTGTGCCTTTCCATCCTTACATCGTAATTAAAGATGGTTTTGCTTTATTAATGTTTATGATTGTGTTTGCTTTCTTTGTGTTCTATGCGCCAAATATTTTAGGTCATGCAGATAATTATATCGAGGCAAACCCAATGGTAACACCTGCACACATTGTTCCTGAATGGTATCTGTTACCGTTTTATGCAATATTAAGATCAGTTCCTGATAAATTGCTAGGAGTTGTAGCTATGTTATCTGCAATATTAATCTTAGCAGTCTTACCTTGGTTAGATACCTCAAAAATAAGATCCGCAGTATTCAGACCTTTATATAAACAATTTTACTGGATATTAGTTGCTGATGTTTTGATACTTGGTTATGTGGGTGCGATGCCAGCTGAGGGACTTTACTTGTTGGTAGCACGAGTTGCTACGGCGTATTATTTTTTACATTTTTTAGTTATTCTTCCTGTTTTAGGCTTTAAAGAAAAAACTTTACCAGTGCCTCTAAGTATTACTGAACCTGTTCTCGGTGGTTCACCAAATTTAGCTGCCGCCAGAAATAAAGAAAGTAAAATGGAATAAGGTGAAAAATTTATTTAAATTATTTTCTATAATAATCTTAATTATTACTTCAAATTCACATTCTTTTGCTGCTGAAAAAGTAGAATATCTAAAAACTGACTGGAGTTTTAAGGGTCTATTTGGAAAATTTGATAGAGCTTCTCTTCAAAGAGGGTATCAAGTTTATACTGAAGTGTGTGCTTCATGTCATTCGATGAAATATTTAAGTTATAGAAATTTAGCAGAGCCAGGTGGACCAGAATTCTCTGAAGCTCAAGCTAAAGCTATAGCAGCTTCATTTGAAGTAACTGATGGTCCAAATTCTGATGGTGAAATGTTTACAAGGCCAGGTAAATTATCTGACAAATTTGTAATGCCGTACGATAATGTAAAAGCAGCTCAAGCTGCAAATGGTGGTGCATATCCTCCAGACATGTCTGTTTTGGTAAAAGCAAGAGGAGGTGGTGTTGATTATATCTATTCCTTATTACAAGGATATGAAGAAACTCCTAGCAATGTATCTTTAGATGATGGAGTCTATTATAACAAATATATGTATGGTAATAAAATTAGAATGGCTGCTCCATTATCAGATGGCTTAGTAGAGTATGGTGATGGAACAAATGCAACAGTAGAACAGATGTCAAAAGATATAACAACTTTCTTAATGTGGTCTGCTGAACCTCATTTAGAATCTCGACATCAGATGGGCTTTAAAGCGATTGTTTATTTAATTATTCTAACTGTTTTAGTTTATTTTAGTATGAAAAAAATCTGGTCACGTGTTGAATCTGAAGTTTAGCACGTCTCCATCTTTCACAGTATAATCTTTACCTTCTAATCTCATTTTTCCATTAGCTTTAGAATTTACCCATCCATCATTAGCAATAAAATCTTCATAAGATATAGTTTCAGCTCTAATGAACCCTTTTTCAAAATCTGTATGAATTTCTCCTGCAGCCTTAGGAGCGGTACAGTCTTTTTGTATTGTCCAAGCTCTTGTTTCTTCAGGTCCAGAAGTAAAAAACGTATCAAGTTCTAATATTTTATAGCCCTTTTGAATTAACATACTTAAACCTGTATCTTTTAAACCAATCATATCCATATAATTTTTTTTTTCATCTTCTGCTAATTCATTTATTTGGTTTTCTATGTCTGCAGAAATAATCAGAGTGTTATCTTTTCCAAATTTTTCGATAAAGTTTTTAGTATATTTATTTCCATCCTGTACGCTTTGCTCATCTACATTGCAAACAAAAATCTTTGGTTTTATTGATAAAAGGCCGCTTTGGTTAAGTTGTTTTGTATCAAATTGAGAATTTAATATTGATATATCTTTATCATTATTAATGCAGTCTAATGCAATTTCTAAAATCTTAAGCTGGTCTTCGTCCACATTTTTTTTATTATTTTTTTCAAGTCTTTTTTGAATAGATTCTAGGTCAGCTAGCATCATCTCAGTTTCAATGATCTCAAGATCTCTTATAGGGTCAACGTCAGGATTAACATTTTGAATATCGTCCGAGTCAAAGCATCTAATCATATGAATAACCGCATCAACTTCTCTTATGTGGGATAGAAATTTATTTCCTAATCCTTCACCTTTAGATGCGCCCTTCACAAGACCAGCTATATCTACAAATGAAATAGTTGTATTTATTGTTTTTTTTGATTTTGAAACTTCTGATAATTTGTTCAATCTTTCATCTGGAACAGGGACCACTCCCACATTAGGATCTATCGTACAAAATGGAAAATTTGCAGCTTGGGCTTTGCTTGAGTTTGTTAGAGCATTGAAGAGTGTAGATTTACCCACATTAGGTAAACCAACAATTCCACATTTAAAACTCATTATTTATTATTTACAGTGCTAGAGAATAAATCTAATTTTTTGTCGATAAGTATTGAAATAGAATCTGTGATGTTACTGGTAATTTTTTCCAATCCGAGCATTTCATCCTCATCAAAATTTTGAAGAACAAAATCACTAACTTCCATTTTATCTTTTGGTTTACCAATTCCTATTCGCACTCTTGAATAATCTTTACCAATAAATTTATCTATTGATGCAATTCCGTTATGTCCCGCATCAGAGCCACCAAATTTTGCTTTTATTTTTCCAAATTCTACATCTAGATCATCATGAAAAACGATAACATCCTCAGCATCTATTTTGAAATATTCAATTAATTCTCTAATACAAATTCCAGAATTATTCATAAATGTTAAAGGTTTAATTGCATAAACTTTTTGTTCTCCTACATTTCCAGTTGTAAGAAGTCCTTTGAATTTTGGTTTTTGTTTTGAAAGTCCAAATTTTTTATTAATTGCATCTATAATTTTGAAACCAATATTGTGTCTATTGTTTTCACTGTCTGGGGTTGGATTGCCTAATCCTACAAGTAGAAGCATAAAATATTAATATAGGAGAATAAAATTCAATTTTAATTAACTTATTTTTTTTCTTCAGCGGGTTTTTTATCTTCACCTTCTTTTTTATCACCTTCAGTTGCTGGCTTATCTCCACCCTCAGCTGCTGCCGCTTCTGCTCCTTCAGCACCTTCTCCCTCAGCAGCCTCAGCTTCTGCAGGTTTTTCAGGTTCTTTCATAACAGTCGGAGCTGCTAGAGTTGCAATTACGAAATCTCTTCCTTGAATTGTAGGAGTAACGTCACTGTCAAGATTTATAGAAGAGATCTTAAAACTCTCTCCAATATCAACTCCGTCAAGATCTATCACAAGATTTTCAGGAATTTTTTCGCTTGGACATTTTAGCTCAACTTTTCTTCGTACAATGTTTAAAACCCCACCTCTTTTCAAACCAGGAGATTTTTCATGATTTAAAAATTTTACCGGAACTTCAATTCTAACTTTTATGCCTGAAACTATTCTTAGAAAGTCTACATGAATTGGTTCATCTGAAATAATGTCATATTTTATTTCTCTTGGTAGAACTTTTTGAGGTTTACCATCAACATTTAAAGTTATGATGCTTGATAAAAAGTTTTCTTTTTCAATTAGTGACTTGAGTATTTTTTTAGATATTGAAATTTTCTCGTTTTGAGCCTCTCCACCATAAATTATAGCAGGCACATCACCATTATCTCTTAATGAATTTAATTCACCTTTAGTTTTGGTATTTCTGATGTTGGCGTCTAATGAATTCATAAAAACAAGGGTTTTTAGCTCAAGTTACTTAATAACTCAAGGTATTTATTTGAATAAATCTGATACTGAGGTTGAATTAGATATTCTTTTAATTGCTTCTCCCATAAGCCCTGAAATTGACAGAACCTCAATGTTTTTAACACCTTTGGTTCTGCTCATGTTATCGATTGTATCAGTTATTACTAAATTCTTAATTACTGAATTTTTAATTTTTTTTACAGCTTCACCACTAAGTACACCATGAGTTATATAGACATAAACTTCTTTAGCCCCTCTATCTTTTAGAGCTTTAGCTGCATTTACTATTGTTCCACCAGAATCGATTATATCATCTACAATTATGCAAGTTTTACCTTTTACATCTCCTATCACATTCATGACTTGAGATTGACCTGGTTTTGGTCGTCTTTTATCTACAATCGCTAATCCAACATTTAATAGTTTACCTAGTGCTCTTGCTCGCTCAGTTCCACCCACATCTGGAGCAACACAAATTAGGTTTTTACTTTTTATCTTTTTTTTTGCATGTCTTGCAAAAATAGGTGTTGCAAACAAGTTGTCTACCGGAATATCAAAGAAACCTTGAATTTGACCTGCATGCAAATCAACAGTAACTACTCTGTCAGCACCAGCTTTTGTAATTAAGTTTGATACTAATTTTGCAGAAATTGAAGTTCTAGGTACTACTTTTCTGTCCTGCCTAGCATAACCAAAATATGGAATTACTGCAGTTATATTTTTCGCAGAAGATCTTTTTAGCGCATCAATACACAATAAGAGTTCCATCAAATTATCATTAGCAGGCGAAGATACTGATTGAATTATAAAAATACTGTTACCTCTGATATTCTCATTTATTTCAACATAAATTTCTCCATCAGAAAAATTTCTAATGCTTGAGTTAACCAATTTAGATTTTAGATATTTAGCAATATTTTTGCTTAATGGTTTATTGCTATTTCCGGATAATAATTTCATTAAAAAAAACCTAATTAAGCATAATTATTGAAATATTTCTACCATAATCATCATGATTTAGCCTTAACGCTCTTCTCGCACTAAAAAAATTATTATTAATATCAAATGTATCAATATTTAAAGACTCAATATTTTTAACTTTATTCTTTAAAAGACATGATTTTATATATTTAGGTAAATCAAAATAAAGCTTTTTGTACTTAATTTTAAAAAATTTATTATTTTTTTTATCCTTTTTAACAAATTTTCTTTTAAAATCTTCTTTGACTTCATAATTTTTAACCGAAATAGCAGGTCCGATAGCTGCAGTAATATTTTTAGGACTAGATCCTTTTTTGATCATAAATTGGATTACTCTACTAATTATATCCTTGTATGCACCTTTCCACCCCGCATGAATTGCTGCAACTAATTTTGTTTTTTTATCACAGATTAAAATCGGCACACAGTCAGCAGTTAAAACACCAATTGGTATGTTTTTTTGGTTTGTAATTATTGCGTCTGCTTTTGGTTTTGATTTAAATGTAATTTTTTTGTTAATATAAACAAATTTATTACTATGTATTTGATGAAGTAAAAAAATACTTTTAGCGGTGCTTTTTATTTTTTTTTTAACAATTTGTAAATTTTTTTTAACATTTGAGGGATTATCTTTAGAACCAGGACCACAGTTTAAACTTTTATAAATTTTTTTTGATTTACCACCAGTTTTATTAAAAAAACCATGTCTAATTGTTTTAATTTTTGAGAGTTTTTTTGATTTTATCAATTTTGAAAACCTGTTTTAAAATTATTTTTCTTATTTTTTACAAGCATGACTTTGAACAATTCACCCATTTGCTTTTCATCTATCAAACGTCTTACTCGATAAAATAAATCTGCTTTTTTAGAAAATGCTATATTTTTGCTGACTATTTCTGCTCTTTGAAGAATACCCATGCTTGTTAAAAATTTTTTTTGATTTGTAAAAATTAAATTAATTTCTTTAAATTGACTTATAAATTTCTCAAAAGAATGAAAGTTTATATTATAAGTAATATCAGAGTCTCCAATATTTTCTAAAATGTTAGAATATTTGTGATTATTTACTGCCTGAAGAGTTTCATGCATTTTACTGTCTGCATAACCATAATCAATAACCAACATTCCTCCATCATTTTTTTTTATTAAATCGCAAATTGCTCTTAAATATTTAAATGTATCTGGTGAATATTCTATAACGTTCTGATTTTTTGATATTTCAAAATTTAGATGTTTCTCAATTTTTTCTATATCAATTTTTTCATCTTTAAACTCAGCTTTTTTTGAATCATTCAAATTCACAAATCTTTCAAACCAACCATCTTTTTTTTTAAAAAATTGTTTGATTGGTATGGCATCAAAGAATTCATTAGCCAAAAATATTGTTGGGTTTGAGTTTATTTTTTCAATATTTTTTAACCATAAAAATTTTTTAGAATTTAAATTTTTTTTTTGTTTATTTATTAAAAAATCACTTTTTTCGTGAATTACAAAACTGCATGCATTGTAACATTCGGGAAAATTTATAAGTGTCTCATCTATGACTTTCATCATTTCGCCATTTCCAGCTCCTAGCTCTAGCAAATTAAATTTTTTTGGACTGCCTATACTTTTCCAAAAAGTAATTGTCCAAATTGCAATTATTTCTGAAAATAATCTTGTAATATTAGGAGCAGTAATAAAGTCACCATCCTCACCAAAAGGATTCTTTTTCATATAAAAACCTTTATCCTTATCGTAAAGAGCAAAATTTATAAATTGATCTAGTGGTAAACTATTTGTCATAGCGAGTTTCATATTTTAAATAAAATAAGATTATCCCTGACAATATAAATATTAAACTTACTACTTGCCCCATTGTTAAGTTTAAAAATATATAACCTAGCTGTTCATCTGGTACTCTATAAAATTCAACAATAAATCTAAAGATTGAGTAAATTATTAAAAATAATCCTGAAATTACACCAGGTTTTTTTGAAAATTTGTTTTTAAAATAAATTAATAATAAAAATAAAAATAATCCTTCTAATAGTGCTTCATATAATTGCGAGGGATGCCTGGGAAGATTATCTACTTGAACAAATGTTACTGACCAGGGCACATTAGTTATAGTTCCATATAATTCTGAATTTATAAAGTTTGCTATTCTTCCAAAAAATAAACCGACTGGAGCTACTAAAGCGACAATATCTAAATATAAGAATGGGTTTTGATTATTTTTCTTTGCAAAAAATATAGATGCGAAAATAACTCCAATTACACCACCATGGAAGGACATTCCTCCTTGCCAAATTTTAAATATATCTAATGGATTATTTATATAAAAACTTAAATTATAAATAAAAATATAACCAAGTCTTCCTCCTAAAATTATTCCTATAATTAAATACGTTAAATAATCATCAAATTTTTTTTTAACTTCTATGTCTTGGATAAATAATTTTTTAGCTAGTATCCAGCCCAATATAATTCCAAATATATAAGCTAGAGAATACCACCTGACTTCTAAAGAAAATATTTCTAAGGCTACTGGGTCAAAATTATTAATGAACATTTTTAATAATACTTATAATGTATATCTTAAATATGAAAAATTCTAAATTTATAATTGATAAGTTTGCAAAATTAATAGAGCAGGGACTAGTCTCTTCAAAAGATTTAACTACAGAACTATTTAATATCTTAAAATCTAAAAGAGATGAGTTTGTTTTTAAAATGAAACTTACTAGTAAAGATGAGTTTGAAATACTCTCAAAACGTGTTGAGAATCTTGAAAATAAAATATCAAAACTTGAGAAAAAAAAAGTAAAAAAAGTTAAACAGGCAAGAAAACCTTAACTCTTAAACCATCCATTTTTGATTTTTCCAACATTATATTTCCTCCATGAGATTTAATAATGTCTGATGAAATTGATAAACCAAGACCAACACTTGATTTAGACTCTGCTCGACCCTTGTCTATTTTATAGAAAGGTTTAAATACATTTTCATACTCATTTTTTGGTATTCCAGGACCATCATCATCAATAATAATGAATAAGTTTGTATTTTTTTTATTTAAGCTAATTTCAACTTTATTTGCATATTTCAGTGAATTATCAATTAGATTATTTAGACATCTATTAATTAAATTTTTCCTGCCATTAAAGTAAATTCTTGGTGTTAAGTTTTGTGAAATATTTTCATTATTATATTTTTCGATAACTTCTGAAATTAATTCAGATAGATTAAACATTTCATCTTTTTCAACATATGATGAGCTGGTAAATTGTAAATATTCATTTAACATTTTCTCCATTTCATTGATGTCTTCAGTTAATTTATTAACAGTTTCTTTATCTTTTATAAAAGCTAATTGTAGTTTCATCCTTGTTAAAGGCGTCCTTAAGTCATGACTTATTCCAGATAACATTTCTGTTCTTTGATTTATGTGTCTTTCAATTCTCTTTCTCATTTTATCAAATTCATGTCCTGCTTGTCTTATCTCAAGGGCTCCAGAAGGTTTGAACTCTTCAATATTTTCTCCTTTACCAAACCTTTCAGCCGCACGAGCTAGATTTGTGATTGGTCTAGTTTGATTTTTTAAAAATATTAGAGAAATGATCACCATTATAATTGCAGGTACTGTGATCCAAAGTGCAAATATTCTTGCTGAAGAACTTGCAACTCTATCTTTAGGTACTAAAAATTTAAAATAACCATCTTCATATTTAATTCTTAAATCAATTAATTCTTTATAACTTGTTGTATTAAACCAGTATTCATTTAATCCAAATTTAGATTTTAGCTCTCTTCTTAAAGTTCTGTCTATAGGACTAAACCATCTTTCATTATCCGTATTTTGTAATTTTTCGTTATTGGTGAATTCAATATTTAAATCTAAAAATATAGAAAAAAGATCTAGCAACTCTTGTTTATTTTCTTGCTCACTTCCGTAAGCTTCAATAAATGTACTAATTTCGTTTACCAAAGTTCTTGTCATGCCTTTGTTTGTTTTGATCCAAAGGCTATCAAAAAAAACAATTGTAATTACTAATTGTAGAACCAAAACTGGAATAGCAACAATAAGAAGTGCTCTATAAAATAATCTTTTTGGTAATATTTTTTTAAAGTAATCACTCAATCCAGAGAACATATCCCGCACCTCTTATTGTCTGTAAAAATTTTGGATTTTTTGGATCAATTTCAATCTTTTTTCTAAGCCGAGTAATAATAACATCTATTGATCTTTCTTTATCTAGATTAATTAATTGACCAATGTCTTCCCTGGAAAGTGTTTTACCTGGATTATTAATCATTTTTTCTAAAATTGTTTTTTCAGTTGCATTTATTTTAAATTCTTTATCACTTTTAAATATTAAAAGTTTGTTCAAATCAATTTTCACATTTTCAAATTCTATAACCCTTTTTTGATCTGTTTTGATAGTTTTATTTAATATGTTTTGTATTCTTAGAATTAGTTCTTTTGGTTCAAATGGTTTCGGTAAATAATCATCGGCACCAATCTCTAACCCTTCGACCCTTTCATTTGCCTCACCTTTAGCTGTTAGAAGTATAACTGGTGTATCTAATTTTTTTTTATTTTCTCTTAAAAATTCAAGCCCACTTTTACCTGGCATCATGATATCCAAAACTATCAAATCAAACTTAATTATTTTTATTTTCTCTAACGCATTTTCCGCATTTTCTGCAGTTGTAACTAAGAATTTATTTTCATTTAAATACTTTTTTACAAGAGATCTAATTCCATCATCATCATCAACCACTAGTATATGTGCGATAAACTTATCCATTAATTATCTTACTTATAACATTATCAAAATTTATTACTTCTTCAGAGCTTGAATTTAGCAAAGCATTATAAATTCTCTTTTTTTGTAGAGTGAAAATTTCATTAAAAATTTTTTTACCTTTATCGTTAAGAAAAACATGCTTTACCCTAGTGTCATGATTATCTTTTTTAAACATTATGATTTCAAGTTTAATTAAATCTTTAAGAACACGATTTAAGCTTTGTTTTGTGACTTTTAATCTTTTTAGCAGCTCAGAGATTGAGATCCCTTCATACATTGACAATAAATGAATTACTTTATGGTGTGCCAAACCAATTGAATATCTATCTAATATTTTTTTTGAGTCAGAAAAGGTTTCTCTGTAGCTTACAAATAGTTTTTCAATAAGATCTTTAAGCTGGTCATCTTTTAAATATAAAAGTTCTTTCATAATAGGTAAGTTATATTGACATATTAAAGATACAAAGATATTTTTCAGTTATAAATTAAAAAAATTTTCACACATGATACCTTACGACAAGAGATCTGGAAAAATATGGTACAACAACGAATTAGTTGATTGGGCTGATGTTAAACTGCATGTTTTAAGCCATGGTATGCACTATGCTAGTTGTGTATTTGAAGGTGAGAGAGTTTATGATGGTTCAATTTTCAAATTAGAAGAGCACACAGCCAGATTTTTTCATTCTGCTAGAAGAATGGGTTTTGAAATTCCATATACAGAAGAAGAAATCAATAATGCATCGAATACAATTATAGCAACCCAAAAAGTGGAAAATGGTTATGTAAGACCTGTTGCTTGGAGAGGTAGTGAGATGATGGCTATTTCTGCACAACAAACAAAAATACATGTTGCAATTGCAACATGGGAATGGGGATCATATTTTGATCCCAAACTTAAAGTAGAAGGAATTAGATTAAATATTTCAAATTGGAGAAGACCAGCACCTAATACAATACCATGGGATACAAAGGCCTCAGGTCTTTACATGATTTGTACTTTATCAAAACATGAAGCAGAAAAGCAAGGTTACACAGATTCTTTAATGCTTGATCATGAAGGAAACATTGCAGAAGCAACTGGAGCAAATATTTTTTTCAAAGATAAAAATGGGGAAATTCACACTCCAATACCAGATTCTTTTTTAGATGGTATTACAAGAAGAACTGTAATTGGAATTGCAAAATCAAAAAATATAAAAGTGCATGAAAGAAAAATTAGTCCAACTGAATTACCTAATTTTGTTGGATGTTTTTTAACTGGAACAGCAGCAGAAGTAACACCAGTATCTTGTATTGCTGAAAATCAATTTAAAGTTTGTGATACTATTATTGATTTAAATGAAAATTATCAGGCATTAGTTAGGAAGAAAAAAGCAGCCTAGTCTTTACTATCTTCAGACATAGCGTGATCAATACCTTTTCGCATATAATCATATGCAGTAAAAAGTGTTAAAACAGCTGATAACCACAAAAGAATTATACCTATTGTTTGAGCGTTATAATCTTGGAAATTAATTATTTTATTTCCTGTATCTCCAGATAATAAAAGAGCTATCGATACCATTTGCAATACTGTTTTAAGCTTAGCAAGGTTTGAAACAGGAAGTTTTATTTTTCCTTTTGCTAAAAATTCTCTCAAACCTGAAATTAAAATTTCTCTTGTAAGAATTATTATTGCTGCAATTACCTCATAATTTCTTATTGTTCCATCCATAACCAGAAGTATTAATGCTGTAGCAACAATAATTTTATCAGCAATAGGATCTAATAATTCACCCAGTTTTGACTCTACTCCAAATATTCTGGCCAACATACCATCTAAAAAGTCTGTAAATGACGCAACAATAAATAATATTAAAGCAGTAAGATCACCATAAAATCCTGGAAGATAAAAAGCTAAAACAAAAAAAGGAACAATTATTATTCGTCCTATCGTTAATATATTTGGAATTTTTTTTAGCATAATTATTCGTGAAAAAAGTTATATATCTTTTTTGCTACTTTTTCTTCAACACCTTCTACAGATTTTATTTCATCTAAACTAGCAGACTCAACAGATCTTGCAGATCCAAAATGGTTCAATAAAGCTCTTTTTCTTATTGCACCAATCCCCTCTATTTGATCTAAAAGAGATTTGCTGATACCTTTTTTTCTCTTTGCTCTGTGGGCGCTTATGGCAAATCTATGTGATTCATCTCTTATTCTTTGAAGAAAAAATAGGGTAGGGTCATTTCTAGAGAATTTATATTCTTTGCCATTGTGAAAAAAAGTTTCATTGCCACTATTTCTAAATTTACCTTTTGCTATTGCAATAATTGGAATGTCGTGAAGTCCTAATTCATTAAGGCTCTCTCTAGCTACTGAATATTGACCTTTTCCCCCATCCACTAGAACCAAATCAGGAAAAGCAAGGTAATTATCTTTTTCTTGAACTGCTCTTTTAAACCTTCTATTTAATACCTCTCTCATCATTCCATAGTCGTCTTGCTCATTTTTTTTATGCTTAATATTAAATTTTCTATATCTTTTTTTGATAAATCCTTCATCGCCATAGGCTATTAAAGCGCCAACACTATTTGTGCCTTGAATATGACTATTATCATAAACCTCGATTAAATTTATACTTGTTTCTAAATTAAATTTTTTAGCTACTGCATCGAACAATTCTTTATTATTCTGACTTTCATAAAGTTTTCTATTAAGACTATCCTTTGCATTTTTAATTGCTTGATTAATTACTTTTAGTTTTGATCCTTTTTTAGCAACGGAAATATTTATTTGTTTACCTTCTTTTTGTGTTAGTGTTTTTTCAATTAATACTTTTTCCTTTATTTCTTCTGAAAGAATAACTGAGGAAGGAACGCTTTTATTTTCATAAAATTGAGAAACAAATGAATTTAGGATTTCACTAAACTTTTCATCTGGATCGTGTTTTGGGAAAAATGCTTGATTACCCCAATTTTGTTTAGATCTATAAAAAAATACTTGAATACAAGTTTTTCCAGATTCTTTATATCCAGCAATAACATCTGCCTCAACTAAGTTTGCTTCATTAATTCTCTGCGAAGATTGAATTATGTTTAATGCTTTAATTCTGTCTCTTAAAATTACAGCCTTTTCAAAATCAAGATCCTCACTTGCTTTTTCCATTTGGTTAGAAAGATTTTTTTGAATTTTCCTAGATTTGCCTGAAACAAATTCAATAGCATCTTCTACTGTTTGATTATATTCCTCTTTTTTTACATAACCTACACAAGGTCCGGAACATCTTTTTATTTGATATAAAATACATGGTCTTTCTCTGTTTTTGAAAACAGTGTCATCACAAACTCTTAAATGAAAAATCTTTTGGATCATTTTGATTGTCCAATTAGCTGAACCAGCAGAGGCAAAAGGTCCAAAGTAAAAACCTTCTTTTGTTTTTTTTCCTCTATGTCTTTTTATTTGAGGCCATTTATCTTTATTACCAATAAATATAAATGGAAATGACTTATCATCACGTAAAAGGATATTAAATTTTGGTTTATGTTTTTTAATTAAATTTGCTTCTAAAAGTAACGCTTCACTTTCATTTGATGTTGTTGTTATCTCTAATTTTTTTGTTTGAGATAACATTCGCTCAGTTCTGATTATATGATTTTTTTCTGAAACATAACTCTTTAATCTATTCGGTAAGTTTTTGGCCTTACCTACATAAAGAATTTCATTCTTTTGATTGAGCATTCTGTATACTCCTGGAAGTTTAGGTACTAGAGGTAGCTCTTTTTTAATTACTTCTTTTCCTGTTTCAGAGCTTATCATGACTTCTCTTTTTGGTAATTTGAATACCAACAGATGAACACTGTTTTAAGATTTCTAATTTTTCAATTTTTAACATAATTTTAGCAATTCTTTTGTCTTTAAATAACTCATCAAAAACAGCTTCTGCTAAAGTTTCTAGGAAATTATAATGTTTCTTTTTTACAAGTTTCGTAATTAATTTTACTATAGTTCCATAATTAACAATAGATTTTATGTCTTTATCACTTGAAGGTTTTTTATCTTCATAGTCTATTTCAAGACTAAATTTAACTTTCTGAGGTTTTTCTTTTTCAAAATCGTAATAACCAAGTTTTAAATCTAAGATTAATTCATTAATTAGGATTTTTTTCTCATAATTAAATAGGCTTTTATTTTTGTCTATTTTGACAATTTTTAAATTATTTTTTCTCATTCTTTACCCATCACATCTGGTGTTTGCCAGTTTAGATTTTGTCCGCTATCAATAGCTAAAACTTGACCGGTAATAGATATATTTTTAATAAAAAAGTCAACAGCATTACATATTTGTTCGACACCAACTTGTCTTTTTAAAGGGGTTGCCAAATATTGCTTTTTGAAATGTTTTTCAGATTGTCTTTGATTTTTTATAGTGGGGCCAGGTGCAATTGCGTTTACTCTTACATTTGGAGCCAAGCTCATAGCGCTAGTTTTTGTGAGAGTATAAAGACCTGTTTTGCTTACAGTATAAGAAAAAAAATATGGAGTTAATTTAAAAACCCTTTGATCTATAATATTAATAATATTGTTATTTCCTTTCCTTACATTTTTTGCAAATTCTTTTGATAATAATGCTGGTGTTCTTAAATTAGTTCTAAGATGTTGCCCCCAGCTATCTGTTGTAAAATTTTCTAATTTATCATTTTCAAATAAAGAAGCATTGTTAATTAAACAATCAAAATATTTAAGTTTAGATTTTGCAAATTTTACAATTTTATTTACATCATTTTCTTTACTTAAATCACCTTTGACTAAGTAAACTTTTGTACCTTCATTAGATAACTCTTTTTTTAATTTTTCTGCTTTTAATTTTGACTTGTTATAATGGATTAAGATTTCTATATTAGGACCAGATAATTTTCTTGCAATCGCAGCACCCATTCGAGTTGCTCCACCAGTAATAATTATTTTCCGTGCTTCCATTTTTTATCTCTTTTTTTTGTAACTTTAGTACCTGGCATACCCATAGTTGATCTACCTTTTGGATAAAGCTTATTTTTTACATCATACTGCCTTATTTTTGGATTTAATGTAATTTCTAATTCAGTACTCTCCAATTTTCTTATTTCATCTCGTATTTTAGCAGCTTCTTCAAACTCTAAATTAGACGCAGCTTCTTTCATTTTTTTATCCAAGCCTTTGAGATGTTTTTTAAGATTTCCTCCAACATTAGACCCTTCGCTTATTTTAACGTAGTCTTTCTCATAAACACTTTCTAGAATATCACTGATTTCTTTTTTTACCGATTTTGCATCTATCTTATGTTTCTTATTATAATCTAATTGAATTTTTCTTCTTCTATCAGTTTCTGCAATTGCTTTTTTTATACTTTTTGTTTCTTTGTCAGCATACAAAATTACTTTACCATCAACATTTCTTGCAGCCCTACCAATTGTTTGAATTAAAGAAGTTTCTGATCTTAAAAAACCTTCTTTATCAGCATCCAAAATTCCAACTAATGCACATTCAGGAATATCCAATCCTTCTCTCAATAAG
Source organism: uncultured Pelagibacteraceae bacterium (assembly GCA_902558585.1). Taxonomy (GTDB): domain Bacteria; phylum Pseudomonadota; class Alphaproteobacteria; order Pelagibacterales; family Pelagibacteraceae; genus Pelagibacter. The sequence continues at coordinate 72,580 of CACEEO010000001.1, forward strand.
TTAATTCCAACTAAAACATCAAATACACCCATTCTTAAATCTCGCATGATTTCAATTCTTTCAAGTGTATCAATATCTGAGTGGAGGTATCTTACTTTGACTCCATTCTCATGAAGATATTCAGTTAAATCCTCAGCCATTTTTTTAGTTAGTGTGGTTACTAATACTCTATGATTATTTTCTATAACTCGTTTACATTCATGCATTAAATCATCGACCTGATTTTTTGCTGGACGTATTTCTACAGGTGGATCTATTAAACCTGTTGGTCTTATAACTTGATCAATAAATTTACCTTTTGTTTGTTCTAGTTCCCATGGACCAGGCGTTGCAGAAACGAAAACAGTCTGTGTTCTCATTAAGTCCCATTCCTCAAATTTTAGTGGTCGATTATCCATACACGAAGGAAGTCTAAATCCATATTCTGCCAAGGTACTTTTTCTTGATCTATCCCCTTTATACATTCCATTAAGTTGAGGAACTGTAACGTGGCATTCATCTACAAATATTAAAGTATTATCAGGAAAGTATTCAAAAAGAGTAGGAGGGGGTTCGCCTGGTTTTCTTCCTGACAAAAATCTTGAATAGTTTTCAATACCAGCACATGAACCAGTTGCTTCAATCATTTCAAGATCAAATTTAGTTCTTTCTTCTAATCTTTGTGCCTCTAATAATTTATTTTCAGCACGGTGTTTTTTTAAAGTAACTTCTAATTCTTTTTTTATATTAATTACTGCTTGCTCAATCGTAGGCTTTGGAGTGATGTAGTGACTATTGGCATAAACTTTTACCAAACTTAATTCTCTTACTTTATCACCTGTTAAAGGATCAAATTCTTCTATCTGCTCAAGTTTATCTCCAAACAAACACAATCTCCACGCTCTATCTTCTAAGTGTGATGGAAAAATTTCTAAGTATTCTCCTCTTGCTCTAAATGTACCTCTGTAAAAATTTTGATCATTACGTTTGTATTGGAGAGCGACTAAAGACTTAATTATTTCTTCTCTATTATAATCATAATTTTTTTGGAGTGTTAAAGTCATTTTGCTATATGCTTCAACAGATCCAAGACCATAAATACAAGAAACACTTGCAACAATTAATACATCATCTCTTTCTAATAGAGATCTTGTTGCAGAGTGTCTCATCCTATCAATTTGTTCATTAATAGAGGCCTCTTTCTCAATATATGTGTCCGATCTTGGTACATAAGCCTCTGGAGTGTAATAGTCATAGTATGAAACGAAATATTCAACAGCATTGTCAGGAAAAAAGGTTTTCATTTCCCCATAAAGTTGAGCAGCAAGAGTTTTATTTGGAGCTAAAATCAAGGCAGGTCTATTAGTAGCTTCAATAACTTTAGCCATTGTAAAAGTTTTTCCAGATCCTGTTACACCAAGTAAAACTTGATTAAATTGTTCTTTGTTAGCACCATTAACTAATTTTTTTATGGCCTCAGGCTGATCTCCCGCAGGTTTAAAATCAGATTTAATTTTGAATTTTTTTCCACCCTCTAGTTTTCCACCTATTTTAGGATTTTTACTCTGAATATCTGTAATTAAATCTTGATAAGTATTTTCCATATATTAAACAACGTAGTAGAATTTATTTATATTTCAATGAGCATAATATCAGACAGTTTAAAAAAGATTAAACCATCACCAACTATTGCTGTTACTCAAAAAGCAAGAGAATTAAAAGCTGCTGGAAAAGATGTTATTGGACTTGGTGCAGGGGAACCAGATTTTGATACTCCAGATAATATTAAACAAGCAGCTATTAAAGCTATTAACGACGGTGATACTAAATACACTGCAGTAGACGGCACTCCAGCATTGAAAAAAGCAATTGTAGAAAAATTTAAAAAAGAAAACAATTTAGATTATACAACTGATCAAATTACAGTTGGTGCTGGTGGAAAGCATGTAATTTATAATGCGATGATGGCTACATTAAACGAAGGAGATGAAGTTATAGTGCCCGCTCCCTATTGGGTCTCTTATCCTGATATGGTTTTATTAGCAGGAGGAAAACCAGTAATAATGGAATGCAATGAGAAACAAGGTTTTAAAATAAATCCAAATGATCTTGAGAAAAATATAACACCAAAAACAAAATGGATTATTCTTAACTCGCCTTCAAATCCAACCGGAGCATGTTATTCAGAGCAAGATATAAAAGCAATTGCAGATATTTTGGAAAAACATAATCATGTGTATATTTTAAGCGATGATATTTATGAGCATGTGACTTATGAGGGTTTTAAATTTTTTACAATTGCTCAAATTGAAAGTTTAAAAGATAGAGTGCTTACAATGAATGGTGTAAGCAAAGCTTATTCAATGACTGGCTGGAGAATAGGGTATGCAGCTGGTCCAAAAGATATCGTTAAAGCTATTGCTAAAATTCAATCACAATCAACAACCAATCCTTCTTCTATTAGCCAAGCCGCTGCAGTTGAGGCACTTAGTGGAACACAAGACTTTATTAAGGAAAGAGCTAATTCTTTTCAGGAGAGAAGAGATTTTGTTGTTAATGCTTTAAATGCGATAGATGGAATTGAATGTGTCAATCCAGATGGAGCGTTCTATGTTTTTCCAAGTTGCAAAGGTTTAATGGGTAAAAAAGATCCAAATGGAAATGAAATTAAATCTGATACTGATTTTGTTCAATCATTATTAGAAAATAGTGGAATCGCTGTAGTCCAGGGTTCTGCATTTGGTTTAGAAGGTTTTTTCAGAATTTCTTATGCAACATCAATGGATAATCTTAAGAAAGCAATGGATAAAATTTCTAATTTTTGCAAAAGTTTAAACTAATCCTAATTGAACAACTGATTTAGCGTTCTCAGTTATACAATCTTTTGCTGGTTTAAATTTAAATCCTAACAATTCTTCTGCATAAGACGTATCAGTTTGCATTAAAATACCAAGATCAGGAATCATCGTTTTAGCACTTGAGTCAATATAACTAATTAATTTAACCATAAAATTTGGCAATTCTTTTTTAGGAAGTTTTTTTGCATACTCAGGCATTGCCTCTGCCATTAATTGAGACAACTCAACTAATTTTTTAACTTCTTTTCCAACAATTAATCTTCTTCCACCAACTTTATTATTACCAATACATGCAACATGAGCTTTAGCTATATCTTTAACATCAGAAATTAAAACAGCAAATTTAGGTGCTCCAGGAAATTTACCTTTCAAAAATTGTCTAACATATTCTATTGAGGTTCCACCTTTTTTATCTAAAGCATCACCAAATACTCCACCTGGATTAATAGTAGTTAACTTACTTTTTAATCCTTTGCTCTCCATTAATTCCCAAGCAGCTTTTTCAGCTTTTGTTTTTGATAAAAAGTAATCATTAACTCCCTCTATCCAATTTTCATCAGTCCAATCATTTTCACCAAATGTATAAGGATTGCTCCTATTAGGCTTTCTAAACATAGCGACAATTGAGGATGTTTTAATTATTTGTTCAGCTCCTGCATTTATACCAGCATTTAAAACTCTTAAAGTTCCATCTACTGCAACAGGTAACAAAAATTCTCTATCTCTTGAAACTTTCATTGGAAATGGGGAGGCAATATGAAAAATATATTTACATCCTTTTGCAGACTCATCCCAACCATCATCTTTTAAAAGGTCTAATTCAATAAAAGATAATTTTTCTATTGGTGCATATTTTTTTATAGTTTCTTTAGTTTGATCGATTAAATCTTTATTTCTAACAGTTCCTAATACTTCATAACCCTTATTTAATAATTCTATAGCTGTATGTTTTGCGATCCACCCACTTATTCCAGTTAATAATACCTTATCTGTCATTATATTTACCTTTCTATTACTTATTAGTTTAATCTCGAATTAGTGAGACAGGAATTTTTCTGCTTCTAATGCTGCCATACAACCCATTCCTGCAGCTGTAACAGCTTGTCTAAATGTTTTATCTTTTACATCTCCAGCTGCATAAACACCAGGAACATTAGTTTCTGTTGAGTCAGGTTTAGTAATTAAATATCCCTCATTATCCATTTTTAATTGATCTTTAAAAAGTTGAGTAGCTGGATCATGTCCAATAGCAATGAATACGCCATCAAGTTTCAATTCTTGTATTTTATTTGTTTTAACATTTTTAATCTTTATTCCTTTGACATTTTTAGGATCTTTATCACCTAACACATCTTCAACTACAGAGTCCCAAATTATTTCTATTTTTTTATTTTCCATTAATTTTTTTTGAAGCATTTTTTCAGCTCTTAAACTATCTCTTCTGTGGATTAATTTTACTTTAGATGCAAACTTTGTAAGGAACATTGCTTCTTCAACCGCCGCATTACCTCCTCCAACTACAGCAACTTCTTTATTTTTAAAAAAGAAACCGTCACAAGTCGCACAAGCAGAAACTCCAAATCCTCTAAATTCCTGTTCTGATTTTATATTTAACCATCTTGCTTGAGCTCCAGTAGAAATAATAATGCTATCAGCAGTATATTTCTGACCACTATCACCAATTGCTTCAAATGGTGAACTTTTTAAATTTACAGATCCAATATGGTCTTCAATCATTTCAGTTCCAACTGCTTTTGCTTGTTCTTTCATTTGATCCATTAACCATGGCCCCTGAATAACTTCAGAAAATCCTGGATAATTTTCAACATCAGTTGTCGTTGTTAATTGTCCTCCTGGCTCAGATCCATAAACTAAAATAGGATTTAACATTGCACGAGCAGCATAAACTGCTGCAGTGTATCCAGCTGGACCTGATCCAATTATTAACACTTTTGTGTGTTTAGTTGGATTTTGGCTCATATGAAAGCTATATAGTGATTAATGACTAAATTAAAAGGTATTTTATTAACTCAAGGTATGCATGGCATGATAAGCCAGGTAGAAGGTTTAGCTAAAGCTTTAGATTTGGATTTTACACACCATAAGGTTGAACTAAATAATTTTTGGAAAATTGTTCCTCCAAAATTAACTCTAATATCACAAAACGTTTATAAAAAAATAAACGAGTATGATTTTGATGTAATTATTTCATGTGGAAGAAAAAGTGTGATTCCCTCAATCCACTTAAAAAGTATATCAAAAAAAAAAGTTTCAAATATTCATATTCAAGATCCAAAGGTAGATTTTAATCATTTTGATTTTATTGTTGCTCCCGAACATGATGGAATAAGCGGTACAAATGTAATTAAAACAAAAGGTGCAATTCATTATTTAACGAAAAATGAAATTGAAGAAAATAGAAGTTATTTAAATTCATATATCAAACAGGATAATAGAAAAGTTTGGTGTTTGATAATGGGTGGTCCTACAAAATATTATGACTACTCAACAAAAAATATGAAGCATATATTTTCAATTTTTTACAAACTATTGAAAAAACATGATTTTCAACTTGTGGTGATACCTTCAATGAGAACACCATTAAATACTATACATTATGCAAAAGAGTTTTTTGGAGAAAATCACACTGTGATTATGAATGTTGATAAAAAAGCTTATCTTTCAGCTCTAGCAATTTCAGAAAATATAGTTGTTACATGTGATTCTAGCTCAATGATATCTGAAGCTGCTTTAACTGGAAAACCAATTTATGTTGCCAATATTTTACCGAAAAGAAAAGACGTTAGATTTCAGAATTTTAGAAATTTATTCAGAGAATTAAATATTACTAGAAACTTAGGTGAAGAAATTGAAAATTGGAACTATCAAAAATTAGATGAAACGAATAGAGTAGCAAAAATTATTAAAGAAAAAATACAACCCTAATGTCATTTTTAAATTCAATTAAAAATAATTCAAAAGAACATAATTTTCCATTTAATCATTGGGAGTATAGTGATGCCTTGTCAGAAGATGCTATTGATGAAATAGTCAAAGCAGACATTCCTGATGTGAGTAAACATAATCTTAATTATGATGGAACAAGAGCAATAGATGGTGGAGCTGCAGAATTTAGACAAGGTATAGCCTCTGGAGGACAAGCAATAAAGTTTAGATGTTTTATTAATAAAGAAAATGCATCACAATTTCCAAATTTAGTAAAATTTATAAACGAACTTCAATCTAAAGAAACATACGACACAATTTCTAAAATGATAAATAAAGATTTATCAAATTCATATGTTAGGGTTGAGGTTATATGTGACCGAGAGGGTTTTTGGTTAAAGCCTCATTGCGATATAAAAGAAAAACTTATGTCAGGTTTAATATTTGTTAATAAAACAAATGAATCTGAAGATTTAGGAACTGATTTTTACAATGAAAAATTAGAGAAAGTTAAGACACTTCCTTACAAACATAATTATGGTTATCTTTTTACCAGCGGACCAAATACATGGCATGGTATGGAGAAGAAAAAGATCGTTAAAGAAAGACGATGTATTCAAGTAAATTATGTTACATTTGAAACTGATTGGAAAGTAAATTATTAAATGTCCTGAAGAGAAGTCACTTCTAATTTTTTTGTTTTTAGTGATCTAATTGCCTCTAAACATGCTTGAGCAGTAGACATATTAGTACAATAAGGAACTTTATTTTTAAGCGTTGCTCTTCTTAAAGCTATTGCATCGCTTAACCGATATTCACTATTTCCACCTCCAGTATTTATTACTAATGCAATTTTTTTAGAGTCTAAAACATCTACTATGTGAGGTGAACCAGTGCTTACTTTATTTATAATTTTACATTTCATCCCATGCTTTCGAATATATTCTGCAGTTCCTCTAGTTGCACATAATGTAAACTTAAGTTTAAGAAGTTCTTTAGCTAAATCTATTCCTTCATCTTTATGACTATCTTTGAGAGATATAAAAGCTAATCCTTGTTTTGGTAATGAGTTAGCTGCTGCGATCTGACTTTTGGCAAAAGCCATTCCAAAATTTTTATCAAATCCCATAACTTCTCCTGTCGATTTCATCTCAGGCCCTAACAGTAAGTCACTGTTGGGAAATTTATTAAATGGAAATACAGCTTCTTTAACTGCGTACATACCTTTAGATTTATCTTTTAAATTAAACTTAGATAACTTTTCACCAGCCATTACTCTTGATGCAATTTTAGCTAGGGGCAATCCTTTTGCTTTTGACACAAAAGGTACTGTTCGACTTGCTCTAGGATTTACTTCAATCACATAAATTTCATCTTTTTTAATTGCAAACTGTATATTCATGAAACCTTTAACATTTAAAGCTATTGCTAATTTTTTAGTTTGATTTTCAATTTCTTTAAGAAGGTATGGTTTAATTGATACAGGAGGTAAACTACAAGCTGAGTCTCCCGAATGGATTCCAGCTTCTTCGATATGTTGCATAATACCTGCAACGTGAACCTCTTTTCCATCTGATATGGCATCCACATCCACTTCCATTGCATGATCGATAAATTTATCAATCAAAATTGGATTTTCTTCTGCAGCTTTAAACGCTTCTTCAACAAATTTTTTAAGCTGATTTTTTTCATGAACAATCTCCATTGCTCTTCCACCCAAAACATAAGATGGCCTCACCATTAATGGCAATCCTATTTTGTCTGCAATTTTTATTGCCTGACTAAATGTCTTTGCAATTCCACTCTCAGCTTGTTTTAGTTTTAATTTATTTAATAAATTTCTAAATCGATCTCTATCCTCCGCTAAATCTATAGAAGTATATTGAGTTCCTAAAATTGGAAGCTTGTTGTCGTGTAAAAATTTAGCAAGTTTAATCGGAGTTTGTCCTCCAAACTGAGCTATTACTCCTATTAGGTTTCCTTTTTCTTGCTCTTTTTTAATTATGTTAAAAACGTATTCTTCTTTTAAAGGTTCAAAGTATAATCGATCACTCGTATCATAGTCTGTTGATACTGTTTCAGGGTTGCAATTAACCATTATAGTTTCAAAACCTGCGTTTTTTAATGAAAAACTTGCCTGGCAACAACAATAATCAAACTCAATTCCTTGACCAATTCTATTTGGTCCTCCTCCAAGAATAATTATTTTTTTCTTATTCGACGGATCTGCTTCACATACCGAGTTGATTGAAAAATTTCTTTGGTAAGTTGAATACATATAAGGCGTAAACGATTTGAATTCAGCCGCACAAGTATCTACTTTTTTATAAACTGGAAGTATTTTAAGTGCTGATCTTTTTCTTCTAACAACGTCTTCAGAAGTTTTAGTTAATTCTGAAAGTTTTTTATCTGAAAATCCTATTGATTTTATTCTATTAAATTCAACAAAATCTTTAGGAAGTCCTTTGCTTTTGATCTGTGTTTCGCAATCAACTATTTCTTTAATTTGTTCTAAAAACCAAGGATCAATTTTTGATAAATTATATATTTTCTTTAAGTCTATTTTTTTTCTAATTGCTTCGGCGACTAGTAAAATCTTATTTGGAATAGTTTCTTTAAGCTTTTTTTCAATTTGTTTTTTATTTAAATTGAAAATTCTGTCTAAACCTGAATAACCAGTTTCAAGAGATACCAGCGCCTTTTGAACAGATTCTTTAAAGTTTCTTCCTATTGCCATTGCTTCACCCACTGATTTCATCGATGTTCCTAAAGTTGCAGGAGAAGTTGAAAATTTTTCAAATGTAAATCTTGGAATTTTAGTTACAACATAGTCTATACTTGGTTCAAATGATGCTGGTGTAACTTTGGTTATTTCATTTTTTAATTCATCTAGAGTATAACCAACTGCCAATTTTGCAGCCACTTTTGCAATAGGAAATCCAGTTGCTTTTGATGCAAGTGCTGATGATCTTGATACACGTGGGTTCATTTCAATTACAACCATTCGACCATTTTTCGGATTGATAGCGAACTGAACATTTGATCCTCCAGTTTCAACTCCAATTTTTCTTAAACATGCGATAGAAGCGTTTCTCATAACCTGGTATTCCTTATCGGTTAAGGTAAGAGCAGGCGCAATTGTGACTGAGTCACCCGTATGAATTCCCATTGGATCTATATTTTCAATTGAGCAAATGATGATACAGTTATCTTTCTTATCTCTTACAACTTCCATCTCAAATTCTTTCCAACCTTCCAAACATTCTTCTACAAGAACTTGGCTTACAGGAGACTCATGCAATCCATTTTTAACAATTTTAAAATAATCTTTTTTAGTTTTAGCTATTCCCCCACCAAGACCACCAAGTGTAAAGGCAGGTCTTATTATTGCAGGTAAACCAATTTTTTTTAATACTTTTGATGCTTGATTATTATTATTTACAATCTCAGATTTTGGTAAATCTAAACCAATATCTATCATATTTTTTCTAAATTTCTTTCTGTCCTCGGCATTAGAAATTGCTTTAGAATTTGCTCCTATCAACTCAATTTTGTATTTTTTAAGAATTCCTTTTTTTTCTGCTTCCATTGCAAGGTTAAGTGCGGTTTGACCACCCATTGTTGGAAGAATTGCATCGGGTTTTTCTTTTTTGATAATTTTTTCTAATACATCTAGTGTAATTGGTTCAATATAAGTTTTATCTGCAACATCTGGATCTGTCATAATTGTTGCAGGATTTGAGTTTATTAAGACTACTTTATAACCTTCATCTTTAAGAGCTTTACAAGCTTGTGTTCCTGAATAATCAAATTCACATGCTTGTCCTATAATTATTGGACCAGCTCCTACAACCAATATTTTTTTAATATCTTTTCTTCTTGGCATTTTTTTTCATGTTGTTAATGAATTCTTGAAACAAATAAACACTATCTTGAGGTCCCGGATTAGATTCAGGATGATATTGAACTGAAAAAACTGGTTTATTTTTTAGTTTGATACCTTCAATACTATTATCAAATAAAGATTTATGTGTGACCTCAATATTTTTTGGTAATGTTTCTTTAACGACTTCAAATCCATGGTTTTGACTCGTTATCTCAACATTATCGTGAATTAAATTTTTAACGGGGTGATTTGCCCCTCTATGACCAAGTTTCATTTTTTTTGTTTTACCACCTAATGCTAATGCTAAAATTTGATGACCCAAACAAATACCAAATACTGGTAAATTTTTTTTAATTAGATCTTTAATAATTTCTATAGCATATTTCCCTGTTGCAGCTGGATCACCAGGACCATTTGATAAAAATATTCCATTAGGTTTCAAACTTAATATTTTTTGAGCACTAGTTTTACAAGAAACGACAGTAACTTTACAATTAAAGTCAGAGAAATATCTTAGGATATTCTTTTTAATTCCATAATCAATTGCAACAACATGAAATGAGTTTTTATTATTCTTTTTATATCCAAATTCTTTTTTCCAGGTTTTAAGACCTTTCCATATATAATTTTTCTGGGTTGAAACTACTTCTGCGAGATCAAGATTTTTTAATCCACTCCATTTGATTGTAGAATTAGTTAATTTATTAATATTAAACCTTCCTTTTTTTGAATAACTAATCGTGCCTTTTGGGGCACCCTTGTCTCTTATAAAGTTTGTAAGGCTTCTGGTGTCTAAGCCAGTAATTCCAACAATTTTATTTTTCTTTAGCCAAGTATCTAAATGCTGGAACGATCTGTAGTTTGATGGCGAAGTTATTTCAGAGTTAATTATCACTCCTCTAGCCCATATTTTATCAGATTCATGATCTTCTCTATTAGTTCCAACATTTCCAATATGAGGAAAGGTAAAGTTAATAATTTGACCTGCGTATGATGGATCGGAGATGATTTCTTGATAGCCTGTTAAGGATGTGTTAAAGCAAACTTCACCAGTGGCTTCTCCTTGGTATCCAATTCCAATTCCTTTAAATATTTTTTTATTTTCAAGAACTAAAACGCCTGTGTTGATTTGAGATTTTATTTTTGAGTTAGTTTTTTTTGCTTTTTTGATCAATTACAACTCATGAGTTAAAGGTTAATACAATAATTGCTTTATTATCGCAACAGAGATGTAATATAAAATTGTAAAAAAACAATTTTTCTTTTGAAGAATTTTTTCTTTAAAGTAGATTAAAAAATTATGTCATTAAAACAGACTATCGAAAACGAATATAAAAATGCTTTAAAATCTAAAGATAAAAATAAAATATCAACCTATAGGTTAATATTATCCTCGATTAAGGATTTGGACATTGTCAACAGATCGGGCCCTAACAAAAAAGAAACTGATGATGAAGATATTAAGAAACTTTTAAAAAAAATGGTTAAACAACGAGCCGAATCGATAGATATTTATAAAAAAAATAACAGAACAGATCTTTTAGAGGTTGAGCAAAATGAATACGATATTTTAACAAGTTTTTTACCAAAGCAGCTTAGCGAAGAGGAAACTAAAAAAATCTGTTCAGATATTATTTCGAAAATTGGTGCAAATTCATTAAAAGATATGGGAAAAGTTATGGGTGAACTCAAAAAAACTCATGCAGACGAAATCGATTTTTCCAAAGCAGGATCAATGATTAAAGAATTATTGAACACATAATGAAATATCCAAAAGAGTATCTTGATGAAATTAAAAATAGGTTGAAAGTTTCATCAGTAGTATCAAAAACTGTTTCTTTAAAAAAAAGAGGTAAAGAATTTGTAGGTTTATCACCTTTCAAAAATGAAAAAACACCTTCATTTACTGTGAATGATGAAAAAGAATTTTATCATTGTTTTGCAACTTCAGAACACGGAAATATTTTTGATTTTGTGATGAAAACCCAAAATTTAAAATTTGGAGAAGCAGTTAAATATTTGGCTCAATTAGCAGGTATGCAACCATATATGTTTTCAAAACAAGATGAAGTAAGAGAAAAAAAGTGGAATGAGTATAAGTCTATTTTTAGTAGTTATGTAGATTTTTATCACAATGAACTTTTAAAAAATGAAAATTATTCAATTGCTAGAGATTATTTAAAAAAAAGATTACTAAGTAAAGATGAAGTAAAAAAATTTAAAATAGGATATGTAGAAAAAAATCCAAATTTTTTCGAAAAATTAAAAAAAGATTATAGCGATCAAACTCTTTTAGAAACTGGTTTATTTTATTTTGATGAAAAAAAAAAAATCTATGTCGAAAGATTTAGAGGTCGATTAATATTTCCAATAAATAATATTTCAGGTCAACCAATAGCTTTAGGCGGAAGAATAATTGAAAATTTAGATTACTTAGCCAAATATATAAATTCACCTGAAACAAATTTTTTTAAAAAAGGATCAAATTTATATAATTTGGATCTAGCAAGAAAACTTTCTAATAAAATCGATCATATTTATCTGGTTGAGGGATACATGGATGTAGTAGGCCTGAGTAAAAATGGAATTAATAATGCAGTAGCAAATCTTGGTACATCTTTAACTGACAAGCAAATTTCAAATTTAAACCAATTTTTTGATGATATCATAATTTGTTTTGATGGTGATGAGAGTGGATATAAAGCTGCACTTAGAGCCGCCGAAAATTCAATAAAAGAATTGAAACCAGAAAAACAAATTTCATTTTTATTTCTGCCAGACAAAGAAGATCCAGATAGCTATGTAAATAAAAATGGAAAAGCTAATTTTGTAGATTTTACAAAGCAGAGTAAATTATCAATTCATCAATTTATTTTTAGTCATTATAAAAAACAAACTAAAAATAATCCATCATCTATGGCTATTTTTGAGAAAAAATTAAGAGGAATTGCAAATACAATAAAAGATGATTTTATAAAAAAATATGTTTTAGAATATTTTTTAGAAAAAATTGCTGAGTTAACACCGCATTCTAATCAAAATAATAAAAAATTTTATTCAAAGAAAACAAAATCTTTAGAAAGTACAAAAAAACATTTTCAAGAAAGTCAGTCTTTGACTGGAGTTGAATTAAAAGAGTTTTCTTTATTATATTTGGTCATAAATAAATTAGATTTGTTACAAGCAAATATTCATTTGATTGAAAATATTAAATTATTTACTGAGTTTAATAAAAAAATATTTGAAATGATTGTTGAAAAATTAAAATCTGGTTCACAAATTAAAATTCAAGATCTTAACTTGGATGTTCAATTAATAGACAAAATAAATAAATTTGCTCCAATCAAACATATTTTAAAAAATCAATCTGATGATGATCAAAAAATAATAGAATTATTAGAGGATATCTCTAGAGATTTGATGAATTATGATCTTGAGTTCAGAATCCAGGAATTAGAATCGAAGTTTAGTGTGGATATGAGCGAGTCTACATTTAATGAGTTAAAAGAGCTGAAAAAAAAGCAAAATCTCAATTAAACTGACTAAATTAGTAATGGATTTTTATATAATTGACATTATATAAGACTTCCAAACTCAAATTACTGTGGAAAGAATTATTACAAAATCATTTGCTAGACTTATGGGTCGAGGAACCCACAGAGGATTTATTACTTATGAGGAATTAAGTAAGTCACTTGGTAAAAGAAATTTATCTAATGAAAATTTAGCCCAGGCTTTTATTCATATTCTAGATGAAAAAGTCACTTTAGTTGAAAAAAAATCAGACTTTAAAGTTTTAAGAAAAAAAGAAAATTTTAATAAAGAAGAAGGTAAGACTATTGAAAAAAGTGATGATCCTATTCGAATGTATTTAAGAGAAATGGGTGGGGTTGAATTACTTTCAAGAGAGGGAGAAATTGCTATAGCAAAAAGAATAGAGGCAGGAAAAGACGTGATGCTGATTGCACTTTCACAAAGTCCTATTACAGCACAGCAATTTTTTGAGTGGAATCAACAACTTCATAAAGATGAAATTCTTGTAAGAGAGATTATAGATATTGATACAAATTATATGGAAGATGAAAGCACAGGACCAAGTGCAAAACAAAAAAATTCCGGTGAGTTAGAAAAAGATGAAAATTCCTCTGATGATGAAGATGATTTTAACCCTACACTTGCTGCAATGGAAACAGAAATTAAACCGAAAGTTTTAAAGACTGTAAATTTACTTACTAAAGAATATTTAAAATTGATAAAATACCAAAAAGAAAAATTACACTGTGTTTTAAATTCAGAAAATTTTTCACCTGCAAAGGAAAAAGGATATCAAAAAATTGTAAATGATATATTGGAAAATATTAAATCTTTGCAATTATCACCTTCTGTTTTAGAGGACTTGGTTCAAAAACATTATGTAGAGAATAAAAAAATTGTTTCTTTAGAAGGAAATTTGTTAAGATTGGCCATGGATCATAAAATTCAAAGAAATGAATTTATAAAATTTTATATTGGAAATGAGATCAATCCAAATTTAAAAAAATTTTTAGATACAAACATTGTTTGGAAACAGTTTTTTACTAAAAATAAAGATGAGTTTAAAAATATTAGGGAAAGACTGATAGAAATAAGTCATAAACTTGGTATTTCAGTTACAGATTTCAAAAAATTGGTAAGTAGAATTCAAAAAGGAGAAAAAGAGTCGCGAATAGCTAAGAAAGAAATGGTAGAGGCAAATTTAAGGTTGGTAATATCAATTGCTAAAAAGTACACAAACAGAGGATTGCAATTTCTAGATTTGATTCAAGAAGGAAATATCGGTTTAATGAAAGCGGTAGATAAATTTGAATATAGAAGAGGATACAAATTTTCAACTTACGCGACTTGGTGGATAAGACAAGCAATAACTAGATCAATTGCTGATCAAGCTAGAACTATTAGAATACCTGTTCATATGATTGAAACAATAAACAAAATTGTAAGAACACAGAGATTAATATTAAGTGAATTTGGCAGAGAAGCCACACCTGAGGAACTAGCACAAAAACTTAGAATGCCTTTAGACAAAGTAAGAAAAGTGTTAAAAATTTCAAAAGAACCTGTTTCACTAGAAAAACCCGTTGGTGATGAGGAAGATAGTAGCTTAGGAGATTTTATTGAAGATACAAAAGCTTTGGCTCCACTTGAGCAAGCTATTAAATCAAATCTCGGCGAAGCTACAACTAAAATTTTATCCACTCTTACACCAAGAGAAGAAAGAGTATTGAGAATGAGATTTGGCGTAGGTATGAATACGGATCATACTTTAGAAGAAGTCGGATTACAATTTTCTGTTACTAGAGAGCGAATACGTCAAATAGAGGCAAAAGCTTTAAGAAAGCTTAAACATCCTAGTAGATCTAAGCAATTAAAAAGTTTTCTTGAAAGTTAAGGGCCGTTAGCTCAATAGTAGAGTACTGCATTGACATTGCAGGGGTAGTTGGAGCGTAACCAACACGGCCCACCATAATTAATTATCTTTGACTGATAACTTAAAAAAAAGACAAAAGTTTAAAACCTTTATTTTTTGAGAGTATTGGAGATCAAAATACTTCACGAGATGAGAAGCTCAAAAATTTGATAAATGTACTAGAAAAGAACGGATTTAAAATTAAGAATAAAAAATAATTTCTACCAACGAATGCAAAGTTTGTGTCTAAAATTTTACAAAATACAATCTATCGTTTGTAAAGTTAACTTGTATGAATTTTAAAATTGGTGTAATACCTAATTAATTTTAAGGGCCTGTAGCTCAGTTGGTTAGAGCAGTACACTCATAATGTATTGGTCCCAGGTTCGAGTCCTGGCGGGCCCACCAACTATTTTTTTGAAAATTCTTCTAAAGTTTTGAATAAAAAATTTATATCTCCATCATTAGAATTTATGATAGACGAGAACTCCTCTTTCTGAGTTCTTGCTAGGCTTAGTCCCTCTATTATTAAATCTCTAATTAGTGGGCTACTAGGTTCTTTAGTGTAGATACGCCAATCAATTTTTATTTCTGGTCTATCTGAAGTTGCTACTAATACACTATTTACGATAGTATAATTTTTATTCAAAACTTTTTTTCCTATTACATTAATTTCTGGATTTGTATACTCTGCTAACCTACTAGAAAAGCTTTTTAAAAAATAGTTTTCAAATAATTCTAGATACTTTTTCTTTTGATTATCATCCAGATCATTCCTTTTAGAACCTAGAGAGTAAAAACCAACACCTCTAATATCAACTGTTTCTTTTGCTATAGATTTTAATTTATTTATTTTTTCTTCCTTTGAATAATTTTCTGAAAGAATTTGAGAGGCTCTATTCACTGTAGATTGAACAAAAA
>CACEEO010000002.1 GCA_902558585.1 uncultured Pelagibacteraceae bacterium
AGATAATGGATCATCTGCTATATGAACTGGTAAACCTGTTTCTTTAGAAAACCTTTTATCGATATTTTTTAACAAAGCACCACCGCCCGTTAAAGTTAAACCCATATCAACTAAATCAGCTGACAACTCTGGTGGAGTATTTTCTAACGCATCTTTAATTGCACCAACCATTTGTTTCATAATATCGTTTAGTGCTTCAGCTGTATCTTCTTCTGTAATATTAACTTCCTTTGGAGTACCTGATCTTAAATCTCTTCCTTTAACTGGGTAAGTGTTTGTTCCAGTTGGAACAGCTGTTCCCATTTCTTTTTTTATTTTTTCAGCAGTAGTATCGCCAATTAATAAATTATATTCTTTTCTCATATAATCCACTATTGCAGTATCCATTGAGTCACCTGCAACTCTTAAAGATTTAGAGTAAACTAATCCACCTAAAGACATTACTGCAATTTCACTTGTGCCCCCACCAATATCTACGATCATTGAACCAGTTGCTTCAGAAATTGGTAGATTTGCTCCAATAGCTGCTGCTATTGGTTCTTCAATTAACTGAACTCTTCTTGCGCCCGCTGCTAAAGCACTATCTTGAATTGCCTTTCTTTCAACTGGTGTTGAACCAGTTGGTACACAAATTAAAATTCTAGGGTTGGCAAATGTGCTTCCTTTATGAACTTTTTTAATAAAATGTTTAATCATTTCTTCGGTAACTATAAAATCTGCGATAACACCATCTCTTAAAGGTCTAATTGCACTTATATTTCCAGGCGTTCTTCCAAGCATTGTTTTCGCTTCATCTCCAACAGCTAATACATTTTTTTTACCACCTTGATCAACTATCGCTACCACTGATGGCTCATTAAGAACTACACCTTGACCCTTTAAAACTACAAGTGTGTTTGCAGTTCCAAGATCAATTGCCATATCTTGGCTCCATATTTTTTTAACACTGCTAAATAACCCCATTATATCCCTCTTACTTTCTGACTTTCTTGCTCCATAGGAGCTGTTTTATCTCTTTTAATTATCATTTTGTTTAATGCATTTATGTAAGCATTTGCTGATGCAACTAAAGTATCTGTATCAGCTGCTTGACCTACAGTTGTTTTGCCTTTTTCCTCAATTTTTACACTAACAGTCGCTTGTGCATCTGTACCTTCTGTAACAGCATGAACTTGATAAAGTTGCAAGTTAACATCGTGAGGATATAAAGTTTTAATGCATTTGAATATTGCATCCACTGGACCATCTCCAGTTTCTGTTGCATTTTTAACATCACCGTAAACATCCAAAGTCATTTCTGCTTTTTGTGGTTCTCCTGTTCCAGCAAAAACTTTTAAAGATTTAAGAGTAATTGCATTAACTTTATTATCTACAATTAAACTATCATCTACCAAGGCAATAATATCTTCATCGTAAACATGTTTTTTCTTATCTGCTAAGACTTTGAATTTTGCAAATGCATTTCCTACTACATCGTCAGTTAAATCTGGATAACCTAAACTGTTTAATTTATCTTTAAATGCATGTCGCCCAGAATGTTTTCCCATCACTAATGATGTTTGCTTAACCCCTACACTTTCAGGTGTCATTATCTCATATGTTTGTCTATTTTTTAACATTCCATCCTGATGAATTCCTGCTTCATGAGCAAAAGCATTTTTTCCAACGATAGCTTTATTATATTGAACAGGAAAACCTGTTGCGTTTGAAACAATTTTTGAAGCTTTGCTTAAAAGTGTTGTATTAATTCCAGTTTCGTAAGGCATTAAATCAGGTCTTGTTTTAATTGCCATAACAACTTCCTCAAGAGCAGCATTTCCTGCTCTTTCTCCTAATCCATTTATTGTACATTCAATTTGTCTTGCTCCAGCTTGAACTCCAGCTAACGAGTTAGCTACTGCTAAACCTAAATCATTATGACAATGAGTTGATAAAATTGCTTTATCAATATTTGGAACTTTATTTAATAAAGTTTCTATAATTGTAGTAAATTCAGATGGTATTGTGTAACCAACTGTATCAGGAATATTAATTGTTGTAGCTCCATTTTTAATTGCAAGCTCTACAGTTTTACACATGTAATCCATATCGGTTCTTGTTCCATCTTCGCATGACCACTCAACGTCATCAGTAAACTTTCTTGCATAAGCAACATGTTTTCCAATTGATTCATAAACATCTTCTGGAGACATATTTAATTTATGCTTCATGTGTAAAGGGCTTGTAGAAATAAATGTATGTATTCTAAATCTTGGCGCATGTTTTAGAGCTTCATAAGCTCTATCAATATCTTTTACTGAGTGTCTTGAAAGTCCTGCAGGAATAGAATTTTTTAAAATTTTACTTACTTCTGAAACAGCTTCAAAATCCCCTGGTGAAGCTATAGGAAAACCTGCTTCAATTATATCTATACCTAACTCATCAAACACTCTAGCGATTTGAATTTTTTCTTCTAAACTCATAGACGCGCCTGGCGATTGCTCACCATCACGCATAGTAGTATCAAATATAAAGACTCTATCTTTATTGCTCATAACTAAAATTTTTAGAAAATCTATAATACAATCTATGAGAGAGATTGCAAAATAATTAGTTAAATAATCACTTTTAATCGACCAATTTAGGCTTATGAAAAATTAATTATAAATAGACTCGATTTTGGGCATTAACCGTAAAAGTTCTCTTGTGTATTCATGGCCGGGTTTTAAAAATAAATCCTCAGTGTTTGAAACCTCACACAATTTGCCATCTTTTAAGACTCCAATTCTATCACACATTTGTCTAACAACTGGTAGGTCATGACTAATAAACAAAATTGTTAAATTTAACTGTTCTTGAAGATCTTTAAGTAAATTTAATATTTGGGCTTGGATACTTACATCCAAAGCAGAAGTAGGTTCATCACAAACTAAAAGTCTTGGTTGTGTGGCAAGTGCTCTTGCTATTGATATTCTCTGTCTCTGTCCTCCTGAAAATTCATGCGGATATCGATCTGCAGATTTTTGAGTTAATTCTACAGACTCTAGCAAATCATAAATATAATTATTTAAATCTAAAGTAGATATAGATGGATTGTGAAGTGTAATTGGTTCTGCAATTATATCTTTTACTTTTAACCTTCCATTTAGTGAAGAATAAGGATCTTGAAATATCATTTGAATTTGTTTTCTAAATTTCATTAATTCAGATCTTTGTTTAATTTTTGTTATGCAAACGTTATCAAAGAAAATATCGCCAGATGTAGGTTTAAATAAATTTACAATCATTTTAGCAATTGTAGATTTTCCACTCCCACTTTCTCCAACTAAACCAAAAGACTCTCCCTCTTTTATTTCAAATGAAACATCATTAACAGCCATTACAGAATTTTTAGAATTTTCAGAAAAAAAATTGTCATCAAAACTTTTATTTAAATTTTCAATCTGAACTAAATCTTGATTTATAATTACTTTCTTTGACCATCTATTTAATATTTTGATATTATTTTCTTTTTTATTATTGTTTTCTTTTTCCACAATCACAAATCTTGAAATTTTTTTGTTAGTTGGTGGAACTGAGCTTACTAAACTTTTAGTATAATTTTCTTGTGGATTAGTTAATATTTTTTTTGTTTCACCGATTTCAATCAAATTACCACTTTTCATAACTGCTACACGATCTGCTGTCTCAGCTATAACTCCCATGTCATGAGTAATTAAGATAACAGCAAGATTTCTTTCTTTCGTTAATTTTTTAATAAGATCTAAAATCTGAGATTGAATTGATACATCTAATGCTGTTGTTGGCTCATCTGCAATTAACAATTCAGGCTCACAACATAGAGCTAGAGAAATTACTACTCGCTGTCTCATTCCGCCTGAAAATTGGTGAGGATAATTATCAAATCTTACCTCTGCATCTTTTATACCAACCTCTTTTAATAAATTTATAGATTTATTTTTTGCTTCTTCTTTGCTTAATTTAAGATGAGTTTGAATTGTTTCAATTAACTGTTCACCCACTGTAAGAATTGGGTTAAGCGAAGTTTGAGGATCTTGAAATATTAATCCAATTTTATTTCCCCTATATTTAACAATACTTTCAGAATTTTCATGAATATTAAGATCACCTAAAATAACTGAGCCACTAGAAACCTTACCTGGTTCATCAATTAAATTTATTATAGCATTTCCTACAGTACTTTTTCCTGATCCAGATTCTCCAACTAATCCTAAAATTTCTCCTTTGTTAACCTCAATATTTACGTTCTTAGCAGCGTAAACTGTTTCTTTTCTCATTTGATAATCAACACTAAGATTATTTATTTTTAAAAATGTCATTTTTTTAATTTTGGATTTAAAGTATCTCTCATCCAATCTCCTAATAAATTTATTGAAAATGCTAAAATAACTAAGAAAATTGCTGGAAAAAAAGTTATCCACCATTCTCCTGAAAATAAAAAATCATTACCAAGTCTTATTAATGTCCCTAAAGAAGGTGTGGTAGGAGGCACACCAACTCCTAAAAAACTTAAAGTAGACTCAGCTAAAATAGCAAGAGCTAAACCAATAGTTCCAATTACTAATACCGGTCTTAAAATATTTGGTAAAATATGTTTAAACATAATTATTATATTTGAAACTCCAATTATTGTTGATGCTGAAACATAGTCTTTATTTTTTTCTACTAAAGTTGCAGCTCTAGAAACTCTTGCAAATTGTGGCCACTCTGAAATTCCAATAGCAAATATTAAAACATAAATTGCCATTTCATCATGCATTTCTCTCGTTATTAATCCTCTTGCTATTCCATCGACCAACAATGCCATCAAAATACTTGGTACTGTTAACTGAACATCCGTTAACCTCATTACTATCATTTCATATTTTCCCCCAAAAAATCCAGCAGTTAATCCTAATCCAACTCCAAGGATTAAACTAAAAATTATCGCAGAAAAACCTACAATTAAAGAAATCCTACATCCATACAAAATTGTCGATAGCATATCTCTTCCTTGCCCATCAGTGCCTAAAATAAATTTAGCAAGACCATCTTCTGTCCATGATGGTGGTGTGAATGCATCCATAAGTGAAAGGGAGGATGGATCAAAAGGATTATAAGGCGTTATAAGCTCAACAAAGAAAGAACAGAAAAAAATTATAAATAAAATAGTAGATGATACAATCGCAGTAGGAGATTTAATAAAGCTATGATAAATATCACTATCTTTTATTCTTTCCCAAGTACTTAAAGATTTGTTATCCACTTGCAGCATCTCCTTTAACTCTTATTCTTGGATCAATTAAATAATAAAGAATATCAACTATAAAATTAATCATGACGAAAACAAAAGCTATAAAAACTAAATAAGCTGACATGATTGGTATATCGACGAATTGTACAGCTTGAATAAATAAGAAACCCATACCAGGCCATTGAAAAACAGTTTCAGTAATAATTGAAAACGCAATTAAAGTTCCAATATTTATTCCTGCTATAGTTATTACAGGTATCAATCCATTTTTTAAAGCATGTTTATATTTAATACTATTTTCACTAATTCCACGAGCACGCGCAAATTTAATATAATCTGTTTGTAATATTTCCATCATCTCTGCTCGCACAAGTCTGATGATATAAGTCATTTGGAAAAGGCTTAACGTTACTGAAGGAAGTATGATTGCTTTAAGTCCTGAAACTGTTAAAAAACCTGTAGTCCAAAAACCTAAATCAACAACTTCTCCTCTTCCAAAAGAGGGTAAAATTCCTAATATTACCGCAAACAGATATATAAATAATATACCAATTACAAATGTAGGGAGTGAAACCCCCAACAAAGAGATGGCTAAAACAAAATCACTTAAAAAACCTTTTCGATTTATACCTGTATAAACTCCCAATAATGTACCAGTTACAAGCGCAATTAGTGCTGAAATAACCACAAGTTCAATAGTTGCAGGCAATCTTTCAACTATTAATTCTGAAACAGGTCTTCTTAATTGATATGAAATTCCAAACTCACCTTTAGAAGCATTAACTATAAATCGTGAAAATTGAACATGAATTGGATCCATTAAACCCAGTGTTTCTCGCAATTCTGCTCTTTCCTCATCAGAAGTTTCTTCTCCAACCATGTTATTAATTGGATCTCCAACAAAATTAAATAAAGAGAAAGACACAAAGGCGACAACCAACATCACCAAAGCAGATTGAAACAGCCTTTTAAAAAAATATTTTATCAATTTGTGAAGGTTTAAACTTACAAGCCCTTTAAATTTTTAAAGGGCTTGTAATAATTTTTAATTAGTTAAAACTAGCAGTTCTGAATAACGGTTCGTTATTCGGTCTGATAGGAACATTAACATTGCTTTTAGATGCCCAAGAAATTACTTGGTGATGTAAAGGAAGATAAGAAATATCATCTTTTACTATTTTCCAAGCTTTTGCAATTGCAGCATTTCTCTTATCTAAATCAACTTCACCTTCCATAACTCTAATTGCAGCATCAACATCTGCATTACTAAAGTTAACTTTGTTCCAGCTAGCACCAGACTCATATAAGTAATGGAAAACATAGTGACTATCTAAAGTTGGAACACCCCATCCTAGCATATAGAAATCACCTTGATCATCTTTAAGCTCTTTGAAGTGTTTACTTTTAGTTTGAGCAAATAAGTTTACGTTAACTCCAATTTTACCCAACATTCCAACAACAGCCGTACATATTGCCTCATCGTTTACATATCTGTCATTAGGACATCTAAGTTCAACGTCAAAACCATTAGGATAACCCGCATCAGCTAAAAGTTTTTTTGCAGCATTAACATCGTAAGGTAATCTTTTATCAAGATCAGCTGTATATCCATTTACACCTGGGAAAGTTATAATTCCTGCTGGTTCACTTAAACCTCTCATAACTTTTTTCTTAATCGCTTCTATATCGATTGCTTGATAAAGAGCTTGTCTTACTTCTTTTTTCTTGAATGGATTATCACCTGTATTTCCAGTTCTTAATTTGTCAGCTGCTTGATCCATACCTAAGAAAATTGTTCTCATTTGAGCTGTACTTTCAACTTTATGACCTGAAGAAGATCCAATTCTTTTTAAATCTTGAACTGGAGCATCAGTAACTATATCAATTTCACCTGATAATAATGCTGCAACTCTTGTAGCTGCATTTTTTATAGGCATTAATTCAATTTGAGTTACTTTTTTGTCCTTCATCTCACCCCACCAATGTTTATTTCTTTTAAACACTGTTTTAGTATTTGGTTCTCTTAAAGTTATTTTAAAAGGACCAGTTCCCATGGCATTAGTAGCAGAGAAAGTTTCTTGTCCTGCATCCCAATTTTGTGGAGACATTGCAAAGTTTTTCTCTGACCAAGCTTTAGACATTATAAAAATGTTAGACAATTGGTTTAAAAGAATAGGGTTAGGTTTACTTGTAGTTATTTTAACAGAGTAATCTCCAACCGCTTCAACATTAGCAACAGTGCTTATATATTCTTTAAAGTCAGATGTTCTTTGCTTAGCTCTTAATATACTAAAAACAACATCTGCAGATGTCATTCCAGAACCATCAGAAAACTTAGCATCTTCTCTTAAAGTAAAAATCCAAGTATTTGGATCAGTAGCTTTCCATTTTGTTGCTAAAGCAGGTCCTATTTTCATGTCCAAACCTCTTTGAACTAGAGCTTCGTAAACTTGTCTAGATACTTGTGTCGTTGGACCCTCATTTTGTGCATGTGGATCTAGTGTTAAACTGTCTCCTTGCATAGACCATTTAATAGTTTTTGCCCATGCTGAAGAAAATCCGAATACTAGAACTAATGACAATAGTATTCTTACTATATTTTTAGTCTTCATTATTCCCCTCGTTTTTTAAATTTATTTAAAAAAGTATAGGTGAAATAATTGAATTATAGTAGCAATAATTTACTGATAAAATTTAACTTTTATCGCTATCAACTAATTTTTTCTTACCTATCCAAGGCATCATAGCTCTTAGTTCTGCACCAACTTTTTCAACAGGATGCTCGGCTAATTTAGCTCTCGTAGCAAGGAAGTTTTTTTGACCATTTTTGCATTCATCCATCCACTCTTTAGTGAATTTTCCAGATTGAATTTCAGCCAAAACTTCTTTCATTCTTTTTTTAGTTTCTTCTTTATTAACTACTCTGGGTCCAGATTGATATTCACCATATTCAGCAGTATTCGAAATAGAATAATTCATGTTTGCAATTCCACCTTCATAAATTAAATCAACAATCAATTTTACTTCATGAACTGTCTCAAAATATGCCATCTCTGGTTCATATCCAGCTTCAACTAAAGTTTCATAACCATTTTTAATTAGCTCAACCAAACCTCCACAAAGTACTGTTTGTTCACCAAATAAATCTGTTTCAACTTCGTCTTTGAATGTAGTTTCAATAATTCCTGATCTTCCCCCACCAACTGCTGAAGCATAAGATAAAGCTAAGTCTCTTGCCTTTCCTGAGCCATCTTGATGAACAGCAAATAAACATGGTACTCCGCCTCCTTTTTCATACTCACTTCTAACTAAGTGACCAGGTCCTTTAGGAGCAACCATAAAAACATCCAGATCTTTTCTAGCTTTAATTAAATCGTAATGAACATTTAACCCATGAGCAAATGCGATGCTTGTTCCCTCTCTTACTCTTTGTTCAATATGATTTTTATAAATTTCTGCTTGTAGCTCATCTGGTGTAAGTATCATCACTACATCAGCCCACTCTGCAGCATCAGATAAATTCATTACTTTTAAACCTTTTGACTCTGCTTTTGCTGCGCTCGACGAACCTTCTCTCAAGGCTACAACAATATCTTTCACTCCACTATCTTTTAAGTTTAATGCATGAGCATGGCCTTGGCTTCCATAACCAAAAATTGCAACTTTTTTACTCTTAATCAGATTTACATCTGCATCTTTTTCGTAAAACATTTTCATATCATCTCTCCTATTAAATTAATTAAATATTTTAGCACCTCTGGTCATAGCTACTGCCCCTGTTCTCGAAGTACTTATAAGTCCCAAAGGCTTTAATTTTTTATTCATTACATCAATTTCTCTTCTTAGAGCAGTTATTTGAATTACTGCTGAAGATTTTGTTTTATCTAATATTATGGGATTAAATTTTTTACAAGCATTTAAGCATTTTTCAATTTTATTTCTTTTGCCTACTACTTTAAATAAAGCCATTTCCTTAAATATTACGTCTTTGTCTTCTCTTTTAAACTCAGCAACTTTATGAACCGGCACTAATTTAGTTAATTGAAGTCTTATTTGGTCAATTACTTGAGGTGTTCCGGTAGTAACAATTGTTATTCTTGAAATATTTTTAACCGCATCAACTTCTGCAACCGCCAATGATTCAATATTGTATCCTCGCCCAGAAAATAAACCTACTACCCTTGCCAAAACTCCAGCCTCATTATCTACCCAAACAACAAATATATATGTGTCTGATTTTTGTTTCTTTGTAGGAACGCTATAAGCTGATTTTGATTTCGGCATTATGATTATACTAAGGCTTTGCCTTTTCCTTTAATTTTATTTTCCTCTTGATCTTTTGGACCCAAGATCATTTGGTTATGAGGTTTTCCAGATGGTATCATTGGAAAGCAATTCTCGTTAGGATCCACATGACAATCAAATATAACTGGTCCATCATAATCAATCATTTCTTGAATTTTATGATCAAGATCAGCTGGACTTTCTGCTTTAATTCCTTTGCATCCATAAGCTTCTGCCATTTTCATAAAATCAGGTAATGCTTCAGAATAACTTTCAGAATAATTTTTTTCGTGCAGTAATTCTTGCCATTGTCTTACCATTCCCATGTACTGATTATTTAAAATAAATATTTTTATAGGAAGATTGTATTGAACTGCAGTAGACATTTCTTGCATAGTCATTAAAACTGAAGCTTCTCCAGCAATATCAATTACTAATTTTTCAGGATGAGCAATTTGAACACCAACTGCTGCTGGTAATCCATACCCCATGGTTCCTAAACCGCCAGATGTCATCCATCTATTTGGTTTATTAAATTTATAATGCTGAGCAGCCCACATTTGATGTTGTCCAACCTCGGTAGTAACATAAGTATCTTTATCTTTAGTTAATTCATAAAGTCTTTGAACAGCGTGTTGAGGTTTTATGCTTTCATTGCTGTTTACAAAATTAAGAGAGTCTTTTTCCCTCCATTTTTCAATTTGTTCCCACCACTTAGCTATATTTGATTTATTTGACTTGCTATGACCATTTTTTCTTTTAGCAATTGTTTTATTAATTTTACTGATTACACTCGTAACGTCTCCAACTATTGCAAGATCTACTTTGATAATTTTGTTGATTGATGATGGATCTATATCTATATGAACCTTTTTTGAATTTGGTGAAAACTCATCAATTTTTCCAGTAATACGATCGTCAAATCTTGCGCCAATGTTAATTAATAAATCACAATCATGCATAGCATTATTTGCTTCAAACGTACCATGCATACCTAGCATTCCTAAAAATTGATTATCATCCCCAGGATAAGCACCTAATCCTTGAAGTGTTGAAGTTATAGGAAAACCAGTTAGCTCAACAAATTCCCTTAAAGCCTGACTTGCTTTTGGCCCTGAGTTAATTACTCCTCCACCACTATAAATTATTGGTTTTTTAGCTTTGCTTAATAATTTTACTAATTCATCAATTTGATCTTGAGAAAATTTATTATGAGATTTTCCATTTAATTTTTTTTCTTTATTTGGTTTTTTATATTTTGCTTTTGCAAACTGAATATCTTTTGGAATATCAATTAAAACCGGTCCAGGTCTTCCTGTCGTTGCAACTCTAAAAGCTTCATGCATAACTTTTGAAAGATCATTTATATCTTTAACTAACCAATTATGTTTCGTACAAGGTCTTGTAATTCCTGTAGTGTCACATTCTTGAAAAGCATCTGTTCCAATTAAATGTGTTGGAACTTGACCAGAAATACAAACCAAAGGAACTGAGTCCATATACGCATCGGTTAATGCTGTAACAACATTGGTTGCACCAGGACCTGATGTAACTAAAACTACACCTGGTTTTCCTGATGATCTTGCATAACCTTCTGCCGCGTGACCAGCGCCTTGTTCGTGTCTAACCAAAATATGTTTTATAGAAGGATGGTTTTTTAATTCATCATAAATTGGTAACACTGCGCCACCTGGATAGCCAAAGATATGTTCTACCTTTTGGTCCTCAAGACATTTGAATACAATTTCTGCTCCAGTTAATAATTTTGGCATTAGGCAATCTAGCTGAAGTTGTGCTCATTGGTCAAGTTTAAGAATGAAAATTTTAAATTTTTTTCAAAAAATTATTTATGTCTTGTGGCTTTAGCTTAATCCAGTTCATCATGTTGCCTCTAGCCCAAGTACTTTGTCTTTTGGCGTATTGTCTAGTTTTTATGGCTATTTTTTCTTTAGTATCATGCAAATCTTTTTGTTTTTTCAAGTATTCTCTAATTTCATTAACTCCAATAGCTTTGTTGGCACTTTTATCTTTTCTAACCCTTAGCTTGATGAAATTTTTTACTTCTTTTAGTGCTCCATTTTCTATCATCTCGCTTGTTCTTACATTAATCCGCTCAATTAATTCTTGTCTAGGGTAATCAATGTAAAATTTAAAAAAATCATCTTCCATGAAGTTTGATTTTGTGTTTTTAAACCATTCATGTAGAGATTTTTTTGTAAACTTTTTTACCTCATAAGCTCTGATAGATCTTTGAGTGTCTGTAGGGTTTATTTTTCCTTTTGAGGATGGATCTAATTTTAATAGTTTTTCATAAAACTTCTTTTGTCCAAGTTTTTTTTGTAAATCTCTAATTTGAGTTCTTAATTTTAATGAAATATTTGGTATTTTAACTAAACCATCAGTTAAAGCTTTAAAGTATAAACCTGTGCCTCCAACAAGAATTGGGGTTTTTTTTCTTTTTTGAACTTCCCTAATTTTTTTAATTACTAGCTTAAGCCAATCACCTGTTGAAAAGTTTTTTGTAACATTATGAAAACCATACAAATGATGTTTTATTTTCTGGTATTTTTTTGGATCTGGTCTAGCTGATAATATGTTAAGCTGTTTGTATACTTGCATGCTATCTGCATTAATAATTTCTCCATTAATTTTTTTAGCAAGCTTAATTGCAAAACTTGATTTTCCTGAAGCTGTAGGACCAGATATTAATATGATCTTGGATTTTAAATCCATTATTAGTCTAACTTAACACCAATATATCTTCGTTGATTTTCATTATTATAGATTGCAAGTAAAACTGTTTTTTGATTTGAATTAAGAACTTCTTTGGTAATTTCTCTTAAATCATCGGCCGATCTAATTTTTTTCTTCTGAGCTTCAATAATAATACTGTTAAGCTCTATTGAATTTGCAACAGGGCTGTTGTTTGCAATTTTAGTAATAACAAGTCCTGTAGTTTGGTTTGGTAAATTTCTATTTTTAATATCTTCTTTAGTTAATGGTCTTACTACTATTCTTAGACTTTCAATGATCTCTTCATTATTTTGTTTTTCAGTTTCTTGATTTTTACTTATTTTAAAATCATCTGAGGTTTCTAATCTTCCTAAAATAACATTTTTAATAATCTCTTTTTTATCTCTCCAAATTTTAACCTCAACTTTTTTTCCAACCTCTGTTCGTGCAACAATTGCTGGAAGCTCTTTCATTTGATTTATTTTTTCTCCATTAAATTCTAAAATAATATCACCAGCTTGTATTCCTGCTTTTTCTGAAGGACTATTTTCTGCAACACTTGCAACAAGTGCTCCTCGAGCTTTATCTAATTTTTCAACTTCAGCAATTTCTTTTGTCACATCTTGAATTCTAACACCCAGCCAACCTCTTTTTGTTTCACCAAATTCGATTAATTGTTTAATTACAATTTGAGCACTGTTAGATGGTATAGAAAATCCAATTCCAATAGAACCATTACGTCCAAGAATTGCTGTATTAATTCCAATTACATTTCCTTCCATATCAAACAAAGGCCCTCCAGAATTTCCAGAATTTATAGATGCATCTGTTTGTATGAAATCTTCATATCTTGATAAACCAATTGATCGATTTCTTGCTGAAATAATTCCAGCTGTTACCGTTCCACCTAAACCAAACGGATTTCCAATTGCTAAAACCCAATCACCAATTCTTGCTTTATCAGAGTCACCGAATGCAACTGGGATAAACTTTTCATCTGTTTCTAATTGCAAAACAGCAATATCCATAAGTGGGTCAGCACCTAAAACCTTAGCTTTAAATTCTTGGTCACCATTTACCCTAACAATAATGTCGTCAGCATCTTGGATAACGTGATTATTTGTAACTACAATTCCTTTCTCGTCTATTATAAACCCAGAACCTAAAGCAGCTGATTGTCTTTCCTGAGGTGTTCCAAATTCTTTAAACATATCCTCAAAAGGAGAACCTGGAGGAAATTGAAAAGGAAAAGGATTAGAATTTGTTGTGATAGTGGTTGTTGTAGAAATATTTACAACAGATGGCATTAATTTTTCTGCAAGATCTGCAAATGAAGCTGGAACTGGTTTAGAGTTTACATTTAGCGAAAAGCTAAATGATATTAGAAGGGTTAAGAATATAAGTTTAATCTTATTCATATTAACTTTTAATAAAATAAATAATTATAAAACCTATCAATGCAAAAATAAGTCCACCTGATCTAAGCTGACTATCTTTAACAAGTTCTAATTTTTTTAACATACTTTTCATTTTTGCTGGAAATAAGGCGTATAAAATACCTTCAATAAACAAGAAAAGACCAAAAGCTATAACTAGCTCACGCATTTAAAAATTATTGCTGAATTTCAGCTTTTATATTTCCAAAAAATTTAAAAAACTCACTGTCTGGAGATAAAATCAAAGAAGTTTCACCACCAATAAGAGCTTTTTCATATGCCTGCATAGCTCTGTAGAAAGCAAAAAATTCTGGATCTTGACCAAAGGCGTCAGCAAATATCTTGTTTCTTAAACCGTCACCTTCCCCTTTCATAATCTCAGATTGTTTTTGAGCATCTGCTAAGATTACAGTAACTTCTTTGTCAGCAGTTGATGTAATCGTAACTGCCATCTCTGCTCCTTTTGCTCTAAATTCTTTTGCTTCTCTCTCCCTTTCAGTTTGCATTCTTCTATAAATTGCATCACTGTTAGCTTGAGGTAGATCTGCTCTTTTAATTCTGACATCAACAATATTAATTCCAAAGTTTTGTGCTTCGTTATTAACACCCTCTTTAATTAAAGCCATTTGCTTAGATCTATCTTTAGATAATAATGTTTGTAATTCCTCTTGACCTAGTACATTTCTAATTCTTGAATTTATAATTGTAGATAATCTTGATCTTGCAACTCTTTCGTTTCCAACTGAAATATAAAACTTCAGTGGATCAATGATTTGAAATCTTGCAAATGCATCCACAATTAAACGTTTTTGATCTGATGCAATAACCTCTTCAGGTGGAGCATCTAAATTTAAAATTCTTTTATCTAAATAAACAACGTTTTGAATAAATGGAATTTTAAAGTTTAATCCTGGCTTCATTATAATTCTTTTTGGATCACCAAATTGAAGAATAATTGCTTGGTTAACTTCCTTAACTATAATTACTGATAAAAAGGCTACAACACCTATTGCAACTAGTACTCCTGCTAAAATTTTTCCAGCTTTCATTTTAATTTGTCGCTTTCTTTTTTAACTCAGGCAAAGGTAAGTATGGAACTACACCAGAACCTGCATTTTTTTCAATAATTACTTTATCAATATCTGCTAAAACTTTTTCCATAGTTTCTAGGTACATTCTCTCTTTAGTCACTTGTTTGGCATTTTTAAATTCATTATATATAGCTAAAAATCTACTTGCTTCACCCTCTGCTTTTGCAACAACTTCTTTTTTATATGCTTCTGCTGCTTGTAAAATTTTTTGCGCTTCCCCTCTTGCTCTTGGAATTACATCATTTGCATAAGCTTCGGCCTCGTTTTTAGATCTTTCCATATCTGCTCTCGCAGCCTGTACATCTCTAAATGCGTCAATTACTTGATCAGGTGGATCGGCCTTTTGTGTTTGAACTTGTGTAATTTGAATTCCACTTTCATAATCATCTAAAATATTTTGAATAATTGCTTGCGTTTCAACTTCAATTTTAGATCTTCCTTCAGTCAAAATTGGTTGGATATCACTTTTTGCAATTACTTCTCTCATTGCAGTTTCAGCAGCTGCTTTAACAGTTCCTTCTGGATCTTGAATTTTAAATAAAAAATTACCAGCGTCTTTAATTACCCAAAATACGGAAAAGTCTATATTAACAATATTTTCATCTCCAGTTAACATCAGGCTTTCTTGTGGAACATCAGCAACTCCGCCACCTGTAGAAAAACCACTATCTCTTTCAGATCTAAATCCAATATCCATTCTATTAACCTTAGTGACTTTTGGTGTTTGAACAGTTTCAACAGGAAAAGGTATATGATAGTTCAAACCAGGTTGTGTAGTTTTTACAAACTTTCCAAATCTTAATACAACACCTTGTTCATCGGGTAATACTCTATAAAGTCCGCTTGCTAACCATACAAAAACTAAAACTAGTAAAATTAGACTTATTGATTTTCCTCCTGAAGTTTTTCCACCAGGTAAAAATCTTTTAATTTTATCTTGAAGGTCTCTAATTAATTCGTCGACATTTGGTGGTGTCGGACCTCTACCTGATCCATTACCACTACCACCTCCACCGGGAGGTGCTCCCCAAGGACTTTGACCTTTAAAATCGTCTGACATATGCCAAAGTATATAGTGTCTTTATTGCAAAAAACAAGTAATGATACTTTTATGTCTGATAAAAAACCTGAACTTAGTGCCGCAATGAAAAGCAAGCTAGAGCCTAAAAAATTCACTAAAAATCCAATCCTTGGAACTAAATTTACTATAGCCATCTCTAGTGCAAAAGGTGGTGTTGGAAAATCTACATTTGCAACGAATCTTGCTTTAGCTTTGAAAAAAGTTGGATGTAAAGTTGGTCTTTTAGATGCAGACATTTATGGCCCATCAATACCCAAAATGTTTGATATTAATGAAAAACCAAAAAGTGATGGTCAGAAATTAGATCCAATTACAAAATATGACATACAGTGTATGTCGATTGGTTTTTTAGCTGATCAACAAACACCAATGATATGGCGTGGTCCTATGGTGACAAGTGCAATTAAAACTTTTACTCAAAAAGTAAATTGGAAAGATTTAGATTTTATTATCGTTGATATGCCTCCAGGAACTGGTGACACCCAACTTACATTTTCACAAGAAATAAAGATGGATGGTGCAATAATTGTGAGCACACCTCAAGAAGTAGCCCTTTTAGACGTTAAGAGAGGAATTAAAATGTTTGATAAATTAGGAGTTAAGATTTTGGGTTTAGTTGATAACATGAGTTTTTTCGTAGGTGACGATGGAAAAAAATATAAAATTTTTGGAGAAGGTGGGGTTAAAAAAACTGCAGAGGAATTTCAAAAAGAATTTTTAGGTGAAATTCCAATTAATCCAGAAGTTGGTAAAACTGGAGATGAAGGAAAGCCAATTGTAGAAGCTAGCCCTGAGCATGAAATTTCTAAGATATATTTAAATTTTGCTGAAAAAATTAAATCAACTTATCTTTAAGATCAAAAGCAGTCATTAATTCATTCCACTCCCTTTTAGACAGGCCAGAACTTTCAACATCTACATTTTCACCTTTGATAAATTTTTGAATAATTAATTTTCCTTTTGCAGAAACTTCGGTGCCACCTACTCTATAATCCATAAAAGCATCATAAGTTGTAGGAACCCATTTTTTTACAGTATCCAGCATTATGTCAGCATAAACTCTAATTTCATATTGAGCATGACTATCAGCTCTTAATCTTAAAAAATTCATTAAGTTTAATAAATCAGTTTTCCAATACCATTGGGTATAGGTATTTAGTGTTAAATTCATTCTTGCAAGTTCTCTTGCTAAACCTTTTTTATTTTCATCAATAGTTGATCCATCAAATCTTTCATTAAGCATAGTCTCGTAATTATTATAAGTTCTTTCTGCATCACTTTTTAAAAGTTCTAAAACTTCCTCTGCCTGTTTTCCTTCCAAAACATCTCCTCTACCCTGTCTATTACTAGTTGATTGAGCAGCTAAATTTTCTTGTGATGGCAAATAAAATTCCTTATCCAGAATTGAATATCTTGCAGAATATTCATTTACATTTGCTGTTCTGTGTCTAATCCATTGTCTTGCAATAAATATTGGTAGCTTAACATGATATTTAATTTCGCACATTTCGAATGGGGTACTGTGCCAATGTCTCATCAAATATTTTATTAAACCTTTGTCAGTTGAAACTTGTTTGGTTCCTTTTCCGTACGATACTCTGGCCGATTGAACTATGGATGTATCATCACCCATATAATCAACAACTCTTACAAAACCATGATCTAAAGCTGGAATTGCTTCATATAGTATTTTTTCAAGCTCAGGAGCAGTAACTCTTTTTGTTTGATTGCTTTGAGATTGTTGATTTTTTATTTCTTCTTGTTGTTCTTTAGTTAATTTCATGATTGTTATTGAATCTGTTGTAATTACTTTTATATTAATAATGTTGGTTTTCCAACTACGACGATAAACGAATTTCGTAATAACCATTGCGGACGTGGGGGCAGTACCCACCACCTCCACCATTACAACTTATGGGGGTGAACTAGATTCGACGGGTGACTAAAGGCTATTCTTTCGTTCGGGATTGTTCCACCGTAACGGGCTAATTTATAATTGCTAACGAAAGTTATGCACTTGCTGCCTAATTAACTTAGTTAATTAAGCAAACGGGGTCTGGGGCACCTGGCAACAGAACGCCCCCTATTTAACTTAATTTTTTTTTAATTTCAGCTTGAGCGGCAGCCAACCTTGCAACAGGAACTCTATAAGGTGAACAAGAAACATAATTCAATCCTGCATTTGAACAAAAAGATATACTATGTGGATCTCCTCCATGCTCTCCACAGATACCTAACTTTAGATTTTTGTTTTGTTTTCTTCCTTTTTCTACTGCTATTTCAACTAAATCTGAAACTCCCTCATCTATTGAAACAAAAGGATCAACAGAAAATATTTTGTTTTCTAAATAATCATTTAAAAATTTACCACTATCATCTCTACTGATCCCAAAAGTAGTCTGAGTTAAATCATTTGTTCCAAAACTAAAGAATTCTGCGTGCTTAGCGATCTCCTTTGCTTTTATTGCCGCTCTAGGTAATTCAATCATTGTTCCAACTAAAAATTCTATTTTCAATTTATTTTCTTGTTGAACTTGACTAGCAGTTCTAATTACTAATTCTTTCATTATTTTAATCTCGGCCTCTGTAGATACTAAAGGTATCATTATTTCAGGAAATGCAGATTTAATTTTATTTTTTTTGAGGTAAGCCAAAGCCTCGAATATTGCTTTGCATTGCATTTCATAAATTTCAGGAAAAGATATTCCCAGACGACATCCCCTATGACCTAACATGGGATTTTGCTCATGGAGCTCTTCAATTCTTGACTCAACCTCTTTAACTGGGAGATTAACAATACTAGCAACCTCATTAATTTCCTTTTCTGTACGTGGTAAAAATTCATGTAATGGTGGGTCCAACAATCTAACTGTGACTGGTAATCCACTCATGATTTTAAAAATATCTATAAAATCTTTTCTTTGATGCGGTAACAGTTTTTGTAATGCTATTGCTCTGTCTTCTTTTGTTTTAGATAATATCATTTCTCTTACGGACAAAATTCGTTCTTCATCAAAAAACATATGTTCAGTTCTGCATAATCCAATACCCTCTGCACCAAAATCTTTTGCTGTTTTGGTATCTTTTGGTGTCTCAGAATTTGTTCTTACTTTTAATTTCCTAAAGCTATCAGCCCAAGACATTAATTTGGAAAAATCACCAGATATTTCAGGCTTGACTGTTGAAACACTTCCAGCAATAATTCTTCCAGTTGAGCCATCAATAGTGATTACGTCTCCTTCTTTAATCTCCATTGAAGAAGTTTTAAAAGATTTATTTTCATAGTTTATATCAATTTCACTTGATCCTGATACACATGGTCTACCCATACCTCTCGCAACAACAGCTGCATGGCTTGTCATTCCTCCTCTAGCAGTCAAAATTCCTTTAGCAGCATGCATTCCTTGTATATCTTCTGGAGAGGTCTCTACTCTAACCAAAATTGTATCTTGCATCATTGCGGTTAATCTTTCAGCCTCTTCTGATGTAAATACAACTTTACCACTGGCTGCACCTGGTGATGCTGGTAATCCATTTGCTATTACATTAATTAAACTTTTTTCGTCCAAAGTAGGGTGCAAAAGTGTATCTAAAGAATTTGGGTCAATTCTTAATACAGCTTCCTTTTTAGAAATTAATTTTTCTTTAACCATATCAACTGCGATCTTCACTGCTGATTTTGCTGTTCTTTTTCCTGATCTTGTTTGAAGCATCCATAGTTTACTATTTTCAACTGTAAACTCTACGTCTTGCATATCTTTGTAATGCATCTCTAATTTTTTCAAAATTTTTTGAAGTTCTTTAAAGACTTTAGGCATAGACTCTTCCATTGATAATTCTTTTACTTTAGCATCTCTCCTAGCTTTTTTTGTTATGTATTGAGGAGTCCTTGTGCCCGCTACAACATCTTCGCCTTGAGCATTAATTAAATACTCACCATATATTTCATTTAATCCATCTGATGGATTTCGTGTAAACACAACTCCTGTTGCGCAATCATCTCCCATATTTCCAAAAACCATTGATTGAACATTTACAGCAGTTCCCCACTCGGCTGGGATTTGATTTATTTTTCTATAAACTTTTGCTCTATTACTTTCCCACGATAAAAATACTGCGCTTATTGCTCCTAGCAATTGTTCATTAACATCTTGAGGAAAATCTTTTTTTGCCTTTTCTCTTACTGTTCTTTTAAAATCTTCAATTAATCCATCCCAATCACTTTCATCTAAATCTGTATCTAGCAAAACACCTTTCGTAAGTTTATAATTTTCAATTAATTCCTCAAAATGATAACCTTCTACACCCATTACAACATTACCGTACATTTGAATGAATCTTCTATAACTATCTTTAGCAAATCTTCCATTTGAAGTTTTAATTGCTAAAGCTTTGACTGTTTTATCGTTTAGACCCAAATTTAGAATAGTATCCATCATACCTGGCATTGATACTCTTGCACCAGAACGCACAGACAACAAAAGTGGATTTTTTAAGTCCCCAAATTTCTTAGAAACATCTTTTTCGATTAATTTTAATTCTTTTTTAATTTGAGAAATTAATTTTTTATTTAATTTTTTTTTATCCTTATAAAAAATTTCACAAACTTTTGTAGATATTGTAAAACCAGGAGGCACTGGAAGATCCATTCTTCCCATTTCAGAAAGATTAGCACCTTTTCCTCCTAAAAAGTTTTTAGGGTTTTTAATTTTTTTACTATCCTTAGAATTAAAGTTTAATATAAGTTTTTTCATTAATGGGAGTCGATTAGAGAAAAATTAACATAATTGTTGAACGTTTTACACATCATTTGGATTAGTTCCAGTCTATTCTTCTTTATGACCTGATCATCTTCGTTAACAATTACATTGTCAAAAAAGTCAAAAACCTCTCTCTTAACACTAGCCAAATTGTCCAATGTTTGAACATAATTTTCATCTTTATTAATGCCTGAAAAATATTTCTTTAATTCATTAATTTTTTTAAATAGGTTTTTTTCTAACTCAGTTTTAAAAATACCAGGGTCAGTTGTATTTAATAATTCTATTTTATTATTTTTTAATTCACCATCTAAAATGTTTGAGGCTCTTTTATAGCTTGCAATAATATCTAAACCATCTGGTTTGTTAATAATTCTATTTAAATGTTTAGCTTTATTAAAAATAATAACAGATTGATCCAAATTAAAAGAACTGGTTGATGCTTGAATTATATCATTTCTAATATTTTCTTCCTTCATGTGATATTTTAATCTATCCATTAAAAAATCTGATAACTCATTTTGTAAAGATTGATTATCAATTTCAAATCCTTGATCTAAATAAAGGCTTAAAGAATAATTAATTAAATCTTTTATTTTAAAATCTTTTTTATTTTCAACTATTATTCTTATTACTCCTAATGCTAATCTTCTTAGAGCATATGGATCTTTAGAACTTGTTGGTTTTTGATTTAAACCAAAAAAACCAACCAAAGTATCTATCTTATCAGCTAAAGAAAGGGCTATACTAAATGGTTTTTTTGGGACTCTTGAGCCTGAACCTGTAGGTAAATATTGTTCACTTATGGCCAAAGCCAAATCTTTATCAAATCCTTGTGCAATAGCAAAATAACCTCCCATCACACCTTGTAGTTCTGGGAATTCACCCACCAGCTCTGATAATAAATCAACTTTACAAATTGATGCTGATAATTCAACTTTTTCTTTACTAATTAAAAGTTCATCAGATATCATTCCACCCAATTTTCTCATTCTTTGAGCTTTATCAAAATAACTTCCTAATCCTCTAAAATAATTCATTGATTTTAAATCAGTAACTTTTTTGACCATATTTTGAGATTTATCTTTTTTCCAAAAAAATTCTGCGTCACTTAATCTTGCTTCAACTACTCTTTCATTTCCTAATTTAATTAATCCCTTTTTATCTTTTTTGTTTGCAACCACTAAAAACTCATTGGTAATATTTTCTTTATTATCAAATATAGGGAAATATTTTTGATGGTATTGCATGGTAATAATTAATATTTCTTTTGGAATATTTAAAAATTTCTTATCAAATTCACAAAGAAGGATATTTGGTTGATCTGTTAAATCTACAACCTCATTAAGTAATCTAGGATTATGTTGAATCTTAATATTTTTATTTTTTAATATATTGTTGAATTTTTTTTCTATTAACTTTTTTCTTTCATTATGATCGACGATAATGTCCATTTTTTTAAAAAAACTTATATAATTTTTAAATTCTAAGAATGACTTTTTATTTTCCTCAAATTCTTTATCAATAAAAGTTGAGTTAGAGGATTTTAGGTGATGAAAATTAAAATTTAATTTTTTTTTATCAAATACAGCTAGAATTGATTTTAACGGTCTCCCCCAATTTAGGTCAAAAGTTCCCCAATACATTGATTTTTTCCATTGAATTTTACTTAACAATATTGGGATAAATTTCTCTAGCAATTCATGTGTGTGCAATTTTTTTGATTTTGTCTTGAAGAAATAAAATTCTCCTTTGTCAGTTTTCTTTTGGTAGAGATCCTTTTTTACGATTTTATTTGACCTAACAAAACCCTCTAGTGCTGCCTCTGGTGACTTGATATTTGGACCTTTAATCTCCTCAGATTTTAGTACAACATTTTTTTGAACTCCTTCAAACAATACCACTAGTCTGTTGGGTGTTGAGTATGATGAACTTTTTTTAAATAAAATTGATTTTTCTAAAAAAAAATCATTAAAACTTTTAAGTAAGTCTTCCCTTAAATTTTGTTGAAGATTTGAGGGTATTTCTTCACTAAATAATTCTAAAAAAAACTCTGGCATTATTTTTGACTATCTAACCAAACACCTGCTGCAGATTTTGTAATATCTCTTATTCTAGCAATATAACCTGCTCTTTGTGCAACACTGATTGCACCTCTTGCATCTAAAATATTAAACACATGACTGGCTTTTAAACATTGATCATATGCTGGTAAAGAAATTTTTTTTTCTACCAAACCTTTTGCCTCAGACTCATGCATTTCAAACATTTTCAAAAGTGTTTCTACATTCGCGTGTTCAAAATTGTATGCTGAAAATTCTTTTTCAGCTTGATGAAATACTTCGTGATATTTTACACCTTCATCATTCCACAACAAATCATAAACGTTTTTTTCTTTTTGAGTGAACATACAAATTCTTTCTAAACCATAAGTGATTTCAACTGATACAGGTTTGCAATCAAATCCAGCCATTTGTTGAAAATAGGTGAATTGAGTAATTTCCATTCCATCACACCATACTTCCCATCCCAATCCTGCAGCACCTAATGTTGGACTTTCCCAATCATCTTCAACAAACCTTATATCATGATCATTATGATCTATTCCTATAGTAGATAAACTATTTAAATAAAGTTTTTTTATATTTTCAGGGGAAGGTTTAATTAAAACTTGAAATTGATAATAGTGTTGCAACCTGTTTGGATTATCTCCATATCTTCCATCTGTAGGTCTTCTTGATGGTTGTACGTAAGCTGCTTTCCATGGTTTATTTCCAAGTGATCTTAGGGTAGTAGCTGGATGAAAAGTTCCTGCACCAACCTCCATATCATAAGGCTGAAGAATAATGCATCCTTTTTTACTCCAAAATTTCTGAAGATTTAAAATTGTATCTTGGAATGTTTGAATTTTTTTTTTTTCTTTCTTTGCTTTAGAAACCATATCTTTGCCAAATTGATCTTTCATCTAAAATACTTGCTATTTGATCTACTTGATTGCTAGATGAAGAAAGTTTTTGACTTAACCATCCTTTTGATTTTTCAAATTTTTTAATAATTACATCTTCACCAAATTTATCTTTTAGTATTTCATGTGCGTTACCTATTCCGTCAATCAATCCTAAATTTTTTGCTTTACTACCTGACCAAAACTCACCTGAAAAAAGTTCTACATCAGCTTTGTTTAATTTTGATCCTCTGCTTTTTTCAACAACATCTATAAAGTCTTTATGAAGATCCAATTGAATATTTTTTAATCTTTCAATATCTTCGTTTTTTTCTTCTAAAAATGGATCAAGTGTGCTTTTGTTTTTACCAGCAGTATGAACTCTTCTTTCGACCCCAATTTTTTTTATCAACTCAGTAAATCCAAAAGAAGAATATATCACTCCTATAGATCCAATTATTGAACTTGAATTTGCATAAATTTCGTCCCCAGCACAAGAAATCAAATAACCTCCAGAAGCTGCTACGTCTTCAGCGAATACAATAACTTTTTTTTTGTGCTTTTTTGCTTGTTGTCTGATAAAACTGTAGATTAAATGAGATTGAACTGGTGATCCTCCTGGAGAATTGATTGATATAGCGACACATGACGCTTTTTTCAGAGAAAAAGCCTTTTTAATTTGTTCTTCTTGACCTGCAAAATCAATACCTTGTTTAAATTTTCCTGCATTACCAATAACCCCGCTTAATTTTAAGTGAGCAACAATTTTTTTCTTTTTAAAAAAAGAGAACATAGGTATGTCTTATAGAATTATTTATTGAATATAAAGACTACTTATAATTGAAGAAACTGGTGCGTCAATTGATAAGTAATATATATAAACAAATTATACTAATTTAAAATGTTATGGGAACAGTTGTACAGCTTAAAAATCAGATAAATGATTCATATTTTCAGCTTAAAGACTCGGTTGAAGAAAAACTGGTTTTAACCGAAGAAAAAATAAAATCAAAATTATCTAGTGATGTACAGCTGGTTCAAAAAATGACAGATTATCATATAGAAACTGGAGGAAAAAGACTAAGAGCTTTACTAACATTGGGTAGTGCAAAATTATGTGGTTACTCTAAAGGCTCTAGAGATATAAATTTAGCTGCGTGTGTTGAATTAATTCACAGCGCTACGTTGATGCATGATGACGTAATTGATGAAGGCACTGTTAGAAGAGGGAAAGAAACTTTAAACAAAGTTTGGGATAATCATTCGTCAGTTTTAATAGGAGATTATCTTTTGAGTAGATGTTTTGAAATGATGGTAGAAGACGGAAACCTAGAAGTTTTAAAATTATTATCTTCCACTTCATCTAAAATTGCTCAAGGAGAAGTTCTACAACTTCAACACAAAGGTGAAGTTGATATGCTGGAAGAAACATATTTAAAAATCATCTCAGCTAAAACTGCTGAGTTATTTGCAGCAGCAACTAAAGTTGGCGCAATTTTATCTGATGCAGAAAATAAAGAAAAAGATGCTTTAGAATTTTATGGAAGAAACTTGGGATTAACTTTTCAAATAGCAGACGACACACTAGACTATAATGCTGAGCTCAAACTATTTGGTAAAAAAATTGGTCAAGATTTTTTTGAAGGAAAAATTACCTTACCAATAATTTTACTTTTTCAAAAATTAGGGAATGATGAAAAGAAAATTTTATCAAATATGTTTAAAAAAGAGTTAAGAACAAAAGATGAATTTAATGAAATTATTGCTCTTATAAATAAGTATAAAATAATTCAGGAATGCTATCAAAAAGCACAGCACTATATAAATTTAGCTTCAAATTCTCTAAGTGTATTTAAAGACTCTGAAGAAAAAAGTATACTTAAAAGATTAACATCATTTAGTTTATCAAGAAATTTTTAAGGACTTAATAAAGACTTTATCCACTTCCCGGAGTTATCTTTATTATATTTTAATCTCTCGTGGATTCTATTCTCACCATCTAGCCAAAATTCAATACTATCTGGAGATAAAATCCATCCAGACCAATTACTTGGTCTTGGTACATCTGATTTGTTGCTATATTTTTTTTTGTAATCTTGTATAGATTTTAACAATTGTTCTCGCGAATTTAATTCTTCACTTTGTTTAGAAGCCCATGCTCCTATTCGACTTTCATACGCTCTAGATGAATAATATTCATCTGCAACCTGATCAGAAACTAATGATACCTTTCCGCTAATTCTTATTTGTCTTAAGAGGCTTTTCCAATGGAAACACATCGCAGCATACGGATTTTCTTTTAATTCATTTCCCTTTTGACTATTTAAATTTGTATAAAATACAAATCCATCTTTGTTGGAATCTTTAAGTAAAACCATTCTAACTGAAGGAATGTTGTTTTTATCTGATGTGGCCAGAGCAACAGCGTTTGGATCATTTGGCTCAGTTTTCTTTGCTTCCTCCATCCATTCATGAAATAAATGAATTGGATCATCTATATCAAGAAAGCAACTATTAAGACCTAAAGAGTTTTTTTGATTCATAATTTAAACAAAATAATCTATATAATATAAATAATGTCATTTAATACTTTTGGAAAGCTATTTCGTTTCACAACTTGGGGAGAATCTCATGGACCTGCAATTGGTTGTATTGTTGATGGTTGTCCTCCAAACATAAATCTTAAAGAACAAGATATTCAAATAGAATTAGACAAAAGAAAACCAGGACAATCTAAATTTACAACTCAGAGAAAAGAGGATGATAAAGTTCAAATATTGTCAGGAGTATTTGAGGGTAAAACTACAGGAACTCCTATTTCTCTCATAATCCACAACAAAGATATGAGATCCAAAGATTATAGTAATATTAAAGATAAGTTCAGACCAGGTCATGCAGATTTTACTTATTTTAAAAAATATGGAATTAGAGACTATAGAGGTGGTGGTAGATCTTCTGCTAGAGAAACTGCAGCACGAGTTGCGGCCGGTGCAATAGCAAAAGTTGTACTTCAAAAAAAATTAGGTAAAAAATTTAGAGTAATTGGTGCAGTAACTCAGTTAGGAATTCTTGGATGTGATACAAATCAATGGAACGATAAAGTAATTTCAAAAAATCCATTTTTTTGTCCAGATAAATCAATGATTAAATTATGGGAAAAATATTTGCTTGGTGTTAGAAAGTCAGGATCCTCATGTGGAGCAGTGATTGAAATAAGAGCAAGAGGTATCCCAGTTGGTTTAGGTGCTCCAATTTATTCAAAATTGGATACTGACATAGCTTCAGGTCTAATGAGTATTAATGCTGTTAAAGGTGTAAATATTGGTGCAGGAATGAACTCAGCACAATTAAGTGGAGAACAAAATTCAGATGAAATTTCTTCAAAAGGAAATAAATTAAAATTCAATTCAAATAAAGCGGGTGGAATTCTTGGTGGAATTTCTACGGGCCAAGAAATTATTGCATCTTTTGCTGTCAAACCAACATCGTCAATTTTAACTAGTAGAAAAACTATAAATAAATTTGGGAAAAATACTTCAATATCTGTTAAAGGTAGACATGATCCTTGTGTAGGAATTAGAGCTGTACCAATTGGTGAAGCTATGATGAACTGTGTTTTACTTGACCACTACTTAATGAATAAAGCTCAATGTAGTTAGCTTAAATTAATTTTTCACAACTCTTATTGTCTCCTTTTGAAACAAAATATCAGCAATTTTCTTAGAAATTTGAGAACTGTTTAATCCAGCTTTATCGTACATTTTTTTTGGATCATCTTGTTCAATGAATTCATCTGGTAAAGTCATTGATCTAAATTTTAAACCTTTATCAAATACTCCTCTTTCAGCTAATAAATTTTTAACATGAGAACCGAAACCACCTATTGATCCCTCTTCAATAGTTATCATAAGCTCATGTTCCTTAGCAGATTTTAGTATAAGTTCTTCGTCTAAAGGCTTTGCAAATCTGGCGTCTATCAAAGTTGTTGAAACTCCTTTTGCTTTTAATTCCTCTAAAGCTAACTTGCACTCCTCAAGTCGAGTACCGAGGTTTAAAATACAAACTTGTGTCCCTTGCTGAACGACTCTCCCTTTACCAATTTCAATTTTTTCATCTATTGATGGGAGATCAACACCTACTCCAGATCCTCTTGGATATCTAATTGCAGAAGGTCTGTCATTTATATCTACTGAAGTATTAATCATTTTAACTAGTTCAGATTCATCACTTGCTGCCATTACTACAAAGTTAGGTAAAGTTGATAAGTAAGTTATATCAAATGAACCAGCATGTGTTGATCCATCAGCACCAACTAATCCTGCTCTATCTATCGCAAATCTAACTGGTAAACTTTGGATGGCAACATCGTGGACAACTTGATCATACGCTCTTTGTAAAAATGTAGAATAAATTGCAGCATATGGTTTGTATCCTTCGGTTGCTAGACCGGCTGCAAAAGTTACAGCATGTTGTTCCGCTATTCCAACATCAAACATTCTATTTGGAAACTCCTTGCCAAAAATATCCATGCCAGTCCCTCCTGGCATCGCTGCTGTTATTCCTACTATTTTGCTATCTTTTTTAGCATGTTTAACTAACGTGTTTGCAAATACTTTTGTATAAGCTGGAAGGTTTGATTTGCTCTTTACTTGTTCGCCAGTCTCAACATTAAATTTTGACACTCCATGATAATGATCATTTGCTTTTTCTGCATAAGAATAACCTTTTCCTTTTTGAGTTTTTATATGAATCATTATAGGACCCTCATGTCTTGATTCTTTTGCATTTTTTAAAATTGGAACTAGGCTCGATAAATCATGACCATCTATAGGACCTGCATAATAAAAACCTAG
Source organism: uncultured Pelagibacteraceae bacterium (assembly GCA_902558585.1). Lineage (GTDB taxonomy): Bacteria > Pseudomonadota > Alphaproteobacteria > Pelagibacterales > Pelagibacteraceae > Pelagibacter. The sequence goes on from CACEEO010000002.1 coordinate 28,416, forward strand.
TGAACTAAACAATGTACCTCCAGTAACTGCTGAACGGAAAAAATCCTCTGCTTTTCCTGCTTTGGCGCTAAATCTTTTTGAAAATGCAGATGTAATTAATTTTAAAGTTTCTCTAAGACTAAAATATATTTTACCCGTAAATAATTTTGCCAAGTAAGTTCTCATTGCTCCAACTGGTTTTGCAATTGACATGTCGTTATCATTTAAAATTACAATCATTTTTGTCTTAGATGCTCCAGCATTATTCATAGCTTCGTAGGCCATACCTGCACTAATTGCTCCATCACCTATGACAGCTATTACATTGGAAGATTTATTTTCTAATTTATTTGCCTCAGCAATTCCTAATGCTGATGAAATAGATGTTGAACTATGGGCTGCTCCAAATGGGTCATACTCACTTTCAGATCTTTTTGTAAAACCTGATAAACCATCACCCTGTCGTAAAGTTCTAATCTTATCTTTTCTTCCAGTTAAAATTTTGTGAGGGTAAGATTGATGACCAACATCCCATATTAATTTATCATTTGGTGTATCAAAAACATAATGAAGTGCGACTGTCAATTCAACCACTCCCAAACCAGCACCAAGATGACCTCCTGTTTCTGAAACAGCACTTATCATTTCCTCCCTCACCTCATCTGCTACTTTTTGTAAATTATCTTCAGAAACTTTTCTTAAATCAGATGGAAAGTTGATATTATTTAAAAATTGATAATTTTTTTTCATTTTTTTCTATTCAATATATAGCCTAATGTTTCATTTATTTTTTCAGATCTTGAACCATATTTTTTTAAATTCTTATTAATATCTTTTATTATCTTATCACAATACTTAAGTGAGTCATCATAGCCTATTAAATTTATAAGTGTTGCCTTGCCTTTTTTTTGATCTTTTCCTGTTTTTTTCCCAGCTTCCTTAGAATTACTTTTCAGATCAATTAAATCATCAGCTATTTGGAATAATAGACCAATTTTTGATCCAATATTTTCAAAAAATTTAATTTCTTGAATTGTTTTTTTTCTTAATTATTGCTGGAGCTGCACAACAAAAACTAAATAACATTCCAGTTTTTTTTATTTCCATTTCTAATATTTTATTCCTTGATATTTTCTTTCTCTCATAACTTAAATCTAAATATTGCCCACCAGCTATTCCTAAATGTCCTGAACATTCTGATAATTTTTTGATTAGGTTGATCTTTATCTTTTCATTTAATTTCAATTTAGGACTTGATAAAATTTCAAAAGCTAAAGTCAGTAATGAATTTCCTGCTAGAACTGCTGTAGACTCACCAAATTTAATGTGAGCTGAAGGTTTTCCTCTTCTTATATCATCATCATCCATACAGGGTAGATCATCATGAATAAGAGAGTAAGCATGAATACATTCAACGGCCGACCCAACTATTATCAATGTTTTATAATCTATTGAAAATAACGACCCTAAGTCGATTAAGATTTTAGATCTTATTTTTTTTCCACCTGGAAACAAACCATACTTCATTGGTGACATTAGCTGAGAGTATTTCTGTGAATTAATATATTTTTTAAGAAATATATTTGTATCCTTAGCTATTTTATTAAGCTGTTTTTTCATATTTTTTAGTTATCTCTTTAATCTTTTTATTTGTCTCTTCTCCAATAGATTTAAAATTTTTATGAAATTTCTTTTCAATAATATTATTTAATTTTAGAAGTTCTTGATAACTGTCAACTGAATTGTTTAAATCATTTTCCTTCTCAAGGGATTCGATAATCTTATTTGCTTTTTCTGTAAGCTCCTCAACTGAATAGTGGTCATAATCAAGTGGTAATATTTTATCTTTCATATAATAATTATTAATACATGAAATCTATTCAATCAAATATCAAAAAAGCAAAAAAATATTTAGATAATAATCATTGTGTTGCGGTACCAACAGAAACTGTTTATGGATTAGCTGCAAACGCTTACTCAAATAGTGCAGTTAAGAAAATATTTAGTCTTAAAAACAGACCATTAAACAATCCTCTTATTGTCCATTATTACAATATTCAAAGACTTAAAGAGGACTGTGATATAAATGATAATTTAGTAAAACTTTACAAAAAATTTTCTCCAGGTCCGATAACTTATGTTTTGAAATTAAAAAATAACTCAAAAGTATCAAAATTTGTCACTAATAATAAAAAAAGTATTGCCGTACGTTTTCCTAAACATAAATTGTTCAGAAATTTATTAAAAAATTTAGATTATCCAGTTGCTGCACCTAGTGCAAATATATCCTCAAGATTAAGTTCAGTTAAACCATCTGATGTAAAAGAAGAATTTGGTTCAAGAATAAAATATATTTTAAATGGAGGAAAAAGTAAAATTGGAGTTGAGTCGACAATATTAAATCTTTTAGAAAAGCCCTCACTCTTAAGATATGGAGGCCTAGATACTAAAAAAATTGAAAATGTTTTAAAAAAAAAATTATTAATTAATACAGATTCAAAAAAAAAATTGGCGCCTGGTTTATTTCCCTTACATTACTCACCTGGGATACCTTTAAGAGTCAATGTTAAAAAACCAAAAAAAAATGAGGCTTATTTATTAATAAAAAAAAGAAAATCAAAATTAAAAAATTATTATTATTTATCCAAAGTGAAAAATATAGATGAAGCTGCAAAGAATTTATATTCAACTTTAAGAAAAATTAAAAACGATGGTTATAAAAAGATTGCAGTCGAGACGATACCAAACCGAGGTCTTGGCAAAACAATTAATGATAGATTAAAGAGAGCCTCTAAATATTAATGACAAGTTCTATTGAAGTAATCAATTTATCAAAAAAATATAAGGATAAAGAAGCAGTAGCTAATATAAATTTTAAAATTAACGAAAATGAAATGGTTGGTTTATTGGGACCTAATGGATGTGGAAAAACTACAACTATTGGAATGATTTTAGGGTTATTAAAACCAAGTAGTGGTGAAGTTTTAATCAACGGAGAAAATATTGAAAAAAATAAAATCTCGCTTCTTCATAAAATGAATTTTATTTCACCATATATTGAATTACCTAAAAAACTTAAAGTTAAACAAAATTTAATTGTTTATGGAAAATTATATAACGTTCAAAATTTAAATGATCGAATAGATCACCTTGCAAACAAACTTAGATTAAAAGACCTTTTAAACAAAATTACTGGAGAACTTTCTTCTGGACAAAAAAATAGGATAAGTCTTGCTAAAGCTTTAATAAATGATCCAACGGTACTTTTGTTGGATGAACCCACTGCTTCATTAGATCCTGAAACTGGTGATTTTGTAAGATCGTTTTTAGAAGATTACAAAAAGGAAAAAAAAATATCAGTTTTGCTTGCCTCTCATAATATGGAAGAAGTAAAAAGATTATGCAGTTCTGTTTTAATGATGAAAGATGGTTTAATAGTGGATAGAGGAACTCCTGAAGAGTTAATAAAAAAATATGGAAGAAGAAATTTAGAGGAAGTATTTTTAGAAATTGCGAGAAAATAAAAATGAGTTTAATTAGAATTTACGGTCTTTTTTTAAGACACTTTTATTTAATAACTAGATCATTTCCAAGAATATTAGATTTAATTTATTGGCCTTCAATTCAAATTACTCTTTGGGGGTTTATTTCTAATTTTTTTGCAGCTCATAGCTCTTATTACAGTGGTGCAGTAGGAGTTATTCTTTCATGTGCAATTCTTTATGATTTTTTATTTAGAACCAGTATTGGCTTTAATATGTTATTTTTAGAAGAAATTTGGAGCAGAAATTTTACAAACCTATTTATTGCACCGATGAAAATTAGTGAGATAATTGTCTCGCTAGTTTTTACTGCTTTAATAAGAGCATTAATTGGTTTAATCCCAGCTATACTATTAACTTCTCCATTGTTTGGTATATCTTTGCTAAAACTTGGTCTTCCTTTAGCATTTCTTTTTTTGAGTCTATATTTATTCGGAATAACACTTGGTCTATTTGTTTCAGCAGGATTGTTAAGATTTGGACCATCTTTTGAGAATATTGCATGGTCTACCATGTTTTTATTAGCACCTTTTGGCTGTATTTACTATCCAGTTGAAACACTACCCGGAATCTTCCAATCAATCGCTTTCGCACTTCCTTTAGTTTATATTTTTGAGGAGACCAGAAATATCTTGGTCAATGGAATTGTAAATTATGAAAATATTATTAATGCAATCTATCTAAATGGGTTTTATTTAATTTTGTCAATATTAGTATTTTATTACTCTTTTGACAAAGCAAGAGATAAAGGAACTTTAATAAATATAGGTGAATAAACTGGTGCGCCTGCTAGGAGTCGAACCCAGAACCTCCTGATCCGAAGTCAGGCGCTCTATCCAGTTGAGCTACAAGCGCATATAGTATTAATATTATATTTTATGGAAAAAAACATTAATTTTATAGTAAAAGAGGATGAGAAGAATTTAAGGGTTGATGTTTTAATTAACAAAAGAGAGGAATTAATTAGTAGAACTAGAATTAAAAATTTAATTTTAAAAGAAAAGTTAACACTAAATAATGAAATAATTAAAAGTCCATCAAAAAAAGTCTCAATTGGTGATACTATAAATCTTAAGATTCCAGAGCCTGAAATAGCATCCCTTAAACCTTACGAATTTAAATTAGAAATAATATACGAAGATGATGATCTATTAGTAATTAATAAACCTGCCGGAATAATCATGCATCCAGGGGCTGGAAATTATGATAAAACAATTGTTAATGCATTGATGCACTATGATAGGAATTCTTTATCAAATATAGGTGACGAGTTAAGACCTGGCATAGTTCATAGAATTGATAAAAATACATCTGGTTTAGTTGTAATTGCAAAAAACAATGAAACTCATGAAAATTTATCAAAACAATTTAGTGATCATACAATTATAAGAGAGTACCAACTTTTAATATGGGGAAAATTAAGACCCTCCTCAGGAAGGATTGAAACATTTATAACTCGTAGTTCAAAAAATAGACAACTTATGGAAGTTAGTAGTTCTAAAGGTAAGAAAGCTATAACAAATTATAAAACACTTGAAATTTTTGAAAATCAAAAAACACCAACTTTAAGTTTAGTTGAATGTAAATTAGAAACTGGGAGAACACATCAGATAAGAGTTCATATGAACTTTAAAGGTAATAGTCTTGTTGGAGATGACAAATATAAAAAGAAATATAAAAAATTAAAAAATATTGATTTAGATATCCAAAATTCAATTACTAAATTAAATAGACAATTCCTGCATGCGAAAACTTTAGGATTTATACATCCACGTACTAAGAAAGAGGTGATTTTTTCCTCACTTTTGCCACAAGATCTAAATAATATTCTAAAAATGCTTAGAAACACTGAAGAATAAATTATTGAAAATTAGGTATAATTAATTAAATAAACACTGCTATGAGTACAACAATGAGCAATAATCTACCAATCCTTTCTAATGAAGGTGGGCTATCTGCATATTTAGAGCAGATTAAAAAATTTCCGATGTTAGCTGCAGAAGAGGAATATATGCTTGCAAAAAATTGGAAAACGACTGGTAATATTAAAGCTGCAGAAAAACTAGTCACTAGTCATTTAAGATTAGTTGCAAAGATTGCTATGGGCTACAAAGGATATGGTTTGCCTATCAATGAAATGATTTCAGAAGGAAATGTAGGTCTTATGCAAGCTGTTAAGAAATTTGAACCAGAAAAAGGTTTTAGATTGGCAACTTATGCAATGTGGTGGATTAAGGCTTCTATTCAAGAATATATTTTAAGATCTTGGAGTCTTGTCAAAATTGGAACTACTACTGCTCAAAAAAAATTATTTTTTAATTTAAAGAAAATTAAAAATCAAATTTCTCCAGAGACAGAGGGTGATTTAAGAAATGAACACGTTGATCATATAGCTAATAAACTCGATGTAAGTAAAGAGGAGGTCATTTCTATGAATAGAAGACTTTCTGGAAAGGAGTTCTCACTAAATGCTCAAGTTGGGGAAGATGGAGATGAATGGCAAGACTGGTTGGTTGATAAGGAACTTGATCATGAATTAAAATTTGCCCACCACGAGGAAATGGAACAAAGAAAAGATTTATTAAAAGACTCTATTAAAGTTCTTAACGATAGAGAAAGAGAAATTTTATACTCAAGAAGATTAAATGATAATCCAACTACACTAGAGGATTTAAGTAAAAAATATAAAATTAGCAGAGAAAGAGTTAGACAAATAGAAAATAAAGCATTTGAAAAACTCCAAAAGCATATGCTTCTATTAGCTAAATCAAAAAATATTTTACCCGCAAACTAAACTTCAAAAGGGTTTTCAATTAAGATAGTATCATCCCTTTCTGGACTAGTTGAAATACTTGATACTTTTGCACCAGTAAAATCCTCTACTGCAAAAATATATTTTTTTGCATTTTCAGGTAATGAGTCCATATTTTTGACTCCACTTGTAGAAACTTTCCATCCTGGAAAAGTTTCATAAATTGGTTTTATTTTTATCTGGTCTTCTACAGAAGCAGGTAAATAATCTAATCTTATACCATCAAGCTCATAAGCAACACACATTTTAATTTCATCCAATTCATCAAGTACATCTAATTTTGTTAAAGCAATACCATCAATGCCTGAAACTTTAATTGTTTGCCTCACTAAAACACCATCGAACCATCCACATCTTCTTTTTCTACTTGTGACAGTTCCAAATTCCTTTCCGCGTGTTCCTAAAAGTTCGCCGACATTATCTGTTAACTCAGTAGGGAAAGGTCCTTCTCCAACTCTTGTTGTATAAGCTTTGGTAATGCCAAGAACATAATTTATCGAATTAGGGCCACAACCAGTTCCTGTTGCAGCGCTTGAAGCAACAGTATTAGATGAGGTTACAAAAGGATAAGTTCCATGATCTACATCAAGTAAAATACCTTGTGCTCCTTCGAATAAAATTTTCTTTTTTTGTTTTTTAAACTGATCAATCTTTAGCCAAACTGGCTGAGAGAATTCTAATATTTTAGGTGCTATTTTAAGTAAATCAGATTTAAGCTGATCTTTTTCAAAAATTTTTTTTCCTAGACCTTTTCTAATCGCATTATGATGAACTAATACAGAGTCGAGTCTTTGATCTAAATTTTTTTCAGATCTAAGATCCATAACTCTTATAGATCTTCTTCCAACTTTATCTTCATATGCTGGTCCAATTCCACGTCTTGTAGTTCCTATTTTGCTTTTTCCTGCTGCATCTTCTCTAATCTCATCCATTTCTCGATGAAAAGGCAAAATTAAATTTGCAGATTCTGAAATAATAAAATTATTTGTATTTACTTCTACGCCTTTAGATTTTATTTCCTCTATTTCCTCTAATAAAGCCCATGGATCTACGACAACTCCGTTGCCAATAATTGATATTTTATTTTTTCTAACTATTCCAGATGGCAGCAATCTCAATTTATATGTAACACCATCAATTACTAAAGTATGGCCAGCATTGTGACCTCCTTGGAATCTTATTACCACATCAGCCTGTTCAGATAACCAATCAACAATTTTTCCTTTACCTTCGTCACCCCATTGAGATCCAACAACGACTATATTTTTCATTATTTAAATTTTCTGTTTACTTTTACGGAAGTGAGATGGTTAATTGGGCCATGACCTTTTCCATATTTAGGGTTTGATTTAATTGCAGAATTTACATACTTAATTCCAAGCTCACAAGATTTCTTTACTGTTTTTCCACATGATAAAAAAGTTGTAACTGAGCTAGATAAAGTACAACCTGTACCATGGGTATTCTTTGTTTTGTGACGTTCGCTTTTGAAGATCTTTATATCTTTTGTGTTTATTAAAATATCTATTACATTTTTATGTTTTAAATGGCCACCCTTTATAAATACATTTTTAGCTCCTAACCCTATAAGTTTATTAGCAGCAAAAATCATATCCTCTTTTGTTATAATTTTTGTTTTAGTCAAAATTTCTGCCTCAGGGATATTAGGGGTAATAAGCGATACTTTTTTAATTAGTTTTAATTTCAATAATTGAATTGCCTTATCGTTTATTAGTTTAGCCCCTCCTTTAGCAACCATCACTGGATCTAATACTATTTTTTTAACTTTAATTACATCCAAAGCTTTTAGTACCATTCTAATAACCTCTGAAGAATGCAGCATACCAATTTTTATTGCATCAGGTTTTATATCCTTACTGCTATAAATAATTTGATTAAGAATTTCTTTTGGATTGATCCCAACAATTGATTTTACACCTGTGGTATTTTGAGATGTGACCGCAGTTATTGCTGTCATTGCATAAGAACCAAGAGCAGTGATAGTTTTTATATCAGCTTGAATACCTGCTCCACCAGATGAGTCAGATCCTGCAATAATTAAAATTTTAGAATTAGGTTTCAATTTATTTAATTTTTTTCGTAATCATGTTCACGCATTTATATAGCAGAGCTTTGTTTTCACTTTCTCCCATTACTCTTATTTTAGATTCTGTTCCTGATTTTCTTACTAAAATTCTTCCTTTACCTTTAATTAATTTATCTGCATTTTTAATAATTTTTTTTATCTCTGGTTTGTTAATAATATTTTTATCTTTTACTTCGATATTTTCTAAAAGCTGAGGTGTTTTCTTAAATTGTTCAAAAAATTCACTTGCCTTTTTCCCTTTTCTTAAAGCAAAAAGAGCTTCTAAAGCTACTAGCAAACCATCTCCTGTAGTTGCAAATTTACCTAAAATAATATGTCCCGATTGTTCACCACCTAAATTAAAATTATATTTTTGCATTTTTTCTTTCACATATCTATCTCCAACATTTGCCCTTAAAAATTTAATTCCTTTTGATTTGAAATATTTTTCTAACCCATAATTTGACATTAATGTTCCAACAACTCCCCCTTTTAACATTTTTTTATTTTTCCATCTTGTTGCTAAAGCAGCTATAATTTGATCTCCATCTATTATATTGCTTTTTTCATCACACATTATAATCCTGTCAGCATCTCCATCTAAAGATATTCCGATATGTGCTTTATATTTTTTTACAGCAGATCTAATGTTTCTTGGAAAAGTTGATCCACACTTTTTATTAATATTTAAACCATTTGGCTTAACACCTATTGCTATGACTTTAGCTCCTAATGATTTCAATAATTCAGGCCCTGCCTTATAACCAGCACCATTTGCACAATCGATTACTATTCTTAGTCCTCTTAAATTGAACTCTTTTGTGAAATTTTTTTTTAATATTTTAATATATTTTTTAGTACCTATTTCTAATCTTTTAACTCTTCCTAATTTTTCAGAATGTGAAAAGTTTTTTGAGATTTTTTTATCTATAAGTTCCTCAATTTTTTTTTCTATTTTATCTGATAATTTCATTCCATCAGGACCAAACAATTTCAAACCATTATCAAAATGTGGATTGTGAGAGGCAGTGATCATTATACCCATATTAGCCTTCATTTCTTTTGTTAGCATAGCCAACCCGTTAGTTGGTAAGGGTCCTAAGGTATAAACGTGCATGCCAGCTGAAGCTAAACCTGAAACAAGAGCTGGCTCAAGTGTATATCCTGACAATCTCGTATCTTTTGCAATTATTGCTGTTTGTTTTCTTTTTTTTTGTGATTTAAAGTATTTTCCACTAGCAAGTCCAAATTTAAAGAACATATCTCCATTTATAAGTTTACTATTTACCGCTCCTCTTATTCCATCTGTTCCAAAATATTTTTTTGTCATTAATTTTTGACTATCTCGTTAAAAACTTTAATACCTTGCTTAACTTCATTAACATCATGAATTCTTAAAATCTGAATTCCTTGCATTAAAAGATATATTGAAGAGGCCATAGTTCCACCGATCCTTGTTTTGCTATCATTTTTTTTTGATATATCTTTAATAAATCTTTTTCTTGAATTCCCTACTAGTATAGGAAAACCTAATGAATGAAAAATAGAAATACCTCTTATAAGATTCATATTATGTTTCAAATTTTTTCCAAATCCAATTCCAGGATCTAAAATTATATTATTGTGTTTAATACCCTTAGATCGTATTAACTTAATCTTATCTTCAAAATAATCATATATATCTAACAATTCATTTTTATATTTTGCTTTCTTTTGCATATTTTCTGGTGTCCCAACTGAATGCTGTACTACAAATGGAATTTTATACTTTTTTAAAATATTTATTGTTTTGGGATCATAATTTAATCCTGAAACATCATTAATAAGCTTAACTCCCATTCTAATACCATTTTCCATAATTGTTGACTTTCTTGTGTCTAAAGATATTGGTATTTTTTTTACAATTAATTTTAATATTTTATTAATTCTATTCCATTCTTGCTTTTCATTTACAGGCTTAGATCCTGGTCTTGTAGACTCTCCACCAACATCTATTATAGATGCACCACTTTTGTATAAACTAATGGCATGAGTGATGCCCTTATTTTTTTTATTAAATTTTCCTCCATCCGAAAAACTGTCGGGTGTAAGATTTAATACTCCCAAAATATTTGGAATTTTGCTAAAATTAAAATTTGAAAAATTAATTTTCTTTGATTTAATTTTATTTATATCTGCATTTACTTTTTTTTTTAATTTTTTTGGTAATAGTTTAATTTTATTTATAGAAATTATTCTTTTTGTTTTTCTAGTTATAATTTCAACATGATCAAAAGATATTTCTTGAATGTGATGTAAAGGAATTGATTTTTTTTTATTTACTAAAATTTTTGATTGATTACCAAAATAGAAATTACACGCTCTTGTGTAATATCTTTGCATTATTTACTAGTGAACAATTTTAGGTTTCAAACCCATAGCACCCAAAGCTGAGTCTTGATCATCTTTTGATTCTGGATTATCTAAAACTTTATCTTTAGGATATAGATTTTTATTTATTATATTCTCTATTTCTTCGCCAGTTAATGTTTCGTAAGTTATTAGAGCCTTAGCAATTTTGTGTAAATCATCTATTTTTTCTGTCAAAATTTTCTTAGCTTGGTTATATCCTTCATCAACAAGTTTTCTTATTTCTTTATCAATTTTTTGAGCAACTTCCTCTGAAACAGATTGAGTTTGGGTAACCGATCTTCCTAAAAATACTTCCTCTTGATTTTCTCCATATTCTACTGGCCCCATCTCTTCACTCATACCATATTTTGTCACCATAGCTCTTGCAAGTTGTGTGGCTTGGTTAATATCTGAACCGCTTCCACCACCTGCTCCTGTAGATATATTATCTTTTCCAAAGATTAATTCCTCAGCAACTCTACCTCCAAAACAAACCGCCAGTCTTGCCTTAAGATATTTTATTGAATAACCATGTTTATCTCTCTCAGGTAAATTCATGACCATTCCAAGTGCTCTTCCCCTAGGTATAATGGTAGCTTTATGTATTGGGTCGTAGCTAGGCATATTAAATGAGACTAATGCGTGTCCTCCTTCATGATATGCTGTAAGTTTTTTCTCATCTTCAGTCATGACCATTGATCGTCTTTCAGCACCCATCATTACTTTATCTTTTGCTTCTTCAAATTCTAACAGAGTTACAATTCTTTTGTTCTTTCTTGCTGCTAGCAAAGCTGCTTCATTAACAAGATTTGCTAGATCGGCTCCTGAAAAACCTGGTGTACCTCTTGCAATTGTTCTTAAATTAACATCTGGAGCCATTTTTATTTTTTTTACATGAACTTTTAAAATTTTCTCTCTTCCAATAATATCTGGATTTGAAACCACTACCTGTCTATCAAATCTTCCTGGTCTCAATAAAGCTGGATCAAGTACATCTGGTCTGTTTGTTGCTGCTATAATAATGACACCTTCATTTGTATCAAAACCATCCATTTCAACTAATAACTGGTTTAAAGTTTGTTCTCTTTCATCATTACCCCCACCTAAACCAGCTCCTCTACTTCTTCCAACTGCATCAATTTCGTCAATAAAAATTATACATGGAGAATTTTTTTTACCTTGTTCAAACATGTCTCTAACTCTAGATGCTCCTACTCCAACAAACATCTCGACAAAATCTGAACCTGAAATAGTGAAAAACGGAACTCCTGCTTCACCTGCAATAGCTCTAGCTAATAAAGTTTTACCTGTTCCCGGAGGGCCAACAAGCAATGCTCCTCTTGGAATTTTTCCACCCAACCTACTAAATTTTTTCGGATCTTTTAAGAATTCTACTATCTCTTCTACTTCTTCTTTAGCTTCTTCTACACCAGCAACATCGTTAAACGTAACTTTACCTTTTAGTTCATTCATCATTTTTGCTTTTGATTTCCCAAAGCCCATCGCTCCACCTTTTCCGCCCTGCATTTGTCTCATGAAGAAAATCCATACTGCAATCAGTAATAACATAGGGAACCATGAAAGAAGGACACCAAACAATGAAGGCATTTTTTCCTCTAAAGGTGCTGCAGAAATACTTACTCCTTTTTCAGATAATTTTTCTATAAGATTTGGATCATTAGGAGCATATGTTGAAAAAGAATTTCCATTTGAATAAACACCTTTAATGTTATTTCCTTGGATTTCAACTTTAAGAACTTCGCCGTTTTCAACTGAATTCAAAAAATCAGAAAATATTATTTGATTTCCTCCTCTAATATTAGACTGAGGATTTTTAAACATATTATATAGGCCTATAGTTAAAAAAACTATAATCCCCCACATTGCTAGATTTTTTAAATTCATAAGTTTAAAATAAGAATTATTATTGAATTAACAAGTGACAAAATATCAGTTATTTCATCAACTTTAACGCTCTTTTGATACTATAACTGAGCTATTTACCTTTTTTATTACACAGTTTCCTAAAGTGGTCATGAATGAGTTATAATTTTTAATTTTATAAATTAAGTTATCAATTTTTTTTCCTCTTACTGGGTAGTATTTTTTACCAACAGCTTTTAACACTTCTGTTAGAGACCTAAAAACTACTTCTTCTGGTTGAAGAAAAAAATTTTTATTCAAAATAACAAACTTATTAATATTTGAAATTGTTGAATTGTCTTTTAAATTTTTTTCTACAAAGTATTTAACTGACTCGTTAGCAAATCTTAAATTTTTAATCGTTAGATTAAATTTATCATTATCCAATCCCTCTAATTCCAAGTTTTTTATAAAATTTCTAATTTTTACTCTTTTAAATTCATCATTTTTATTCGAGGGATCTTCAACATAATTTTTAAAAACTTTTTTGGTAATATGCTCTAAATTTTTTTTAGAGAATTTTAACAAAGGTCTTATCAAGTTAATATTTTGTAGGTTGGTTCTTTGATCAAATGACACCATGCCATTTAAACCACTGCCTCTTAAAATTCTAATAAAAAAATTCTCTATCAAATCATCCTTATGATGACCTAATAAAATATTATTTATTTTTAATTTTTTTGCTTTGTTTATCATCAGTGCATATCTTTTATCTCTTGCAATAGATTGGATGTTGCTTTTTGGTTTTTTTCCAACCCAGGTTAAAACCTCAAGATTAGTAGACAATTTTTTTAGAAGCAATTTTACAAATTTTGCCTCTTTTGTTGAATTATTTCTAAGTTTGTGATCAACGTGAAAATATTTTACTTTTAGATGTTTTTTAATTGAATAAATTTTTGATAAAAAACATAAAGCTAGACTGTCTGGTCCACCAGAAACCGCAACTATAAAATCCTCGTTTAATTTAAGATTTTTTTCAAATTTTTTATAAATTTTAGAAGTTTGTTTATCTTTTAATTGATTTAATAAAAACTTATGAGTCTTGTTTGATGCATTCAAATTTTTTGGACTCATATTTTGCTTTTTGTATTACAGACTGATTTGCATTAGGATATTGTAATTCTACACCATTAATCATTTTACATCCTTGATCTTTTTCACCAATTTGAACCATAGATACTCCAAGTTTTAATAGATTAATTGGAGCTTTTTTTCCTTTAGGATATTTTTGGTAACCCTCTAAATAAGCAGAAGCTGCATCAGTATATAATTGTCTTATTCTAAATGTTTCTGCGTACCAATATTGCGCGCTACCAGCTAACTCATGATCAGGATTAGATAGAACAAATTCCCTAAATGCTCTTTCTGCTGTGCTATAGTCTCCAACTTTTAAAAAACTTGTTGCAAATTCATATTGCTTATCTGCATCTAAATCTTGAGGAAGTATTTTTTCTTCAGACTGAAAAGTTTCTGTTACAATTGAAGCTGTAGTATCTACAGATTGAATTTGTTGTGAAGTTTCGTTTGTCTCTGTATCTTTATATGAAATTGTTCCTAAATCTTGGGGCTGTGAACTACCAGGTAAAACTTTTTGTTCATCAGTCTTTGGTTTTGAACTTAATTGATTTTCTTCGCTACTTATATTTCCAGAGCTAATGTTTGTCTCTATATCTTGAAATCTTATTTGGTTATCTGCTTGAATTTTTGAAACACGGGTAGATAATTTATCCAACTTAAAATTTATTTCTTCAAATTTATTAGTGAGTTCTCTAAACTGATCCTCAACTTCTGACAATTTTAATAAATGTCTAGTTAAAACATCTTCTGAGTTTTGGTCCAAGTTTGAAACCGAACTATCATTAGAACTTGCTTTTACTTCTATAGATCCAGAATAAACTGCTCTTTCAAGTGTTTTAAGATCATTTTTTATTATTTCTAATGTTTCATAGATATTATGATTATCTGCAAAACAAATATTAATAAAAAACAAGTTTAAGATTAAAAATAATTTTAAAATTACCAATTTAAATACAAGCATCATTTAAATTAGATTTATGATTATAAAAATGGCAAAAAAAAGACCCTAAAGCCTTTAATGGATTTAGGGTCTTAAATTTTAAACAATTAATTTGCTTTAACAGTTACTGATCTTCTGTTTTTTGACCAAGCTAATGGGTTTGAGCCAGAATCAACAGGTCTCTCTTTACCATAACTTAAAACAGTTATTCTGTCTGATGATATACCATAAGTCATTAAATAATCTTTAGCTGCGTTAGCTCTTCTTTCACCAAGAGCCAAGTTATATTCTCTTGTTCCTCTTTCGTCAGCATGACCTTCAAGAACTACATTTATATTTGGATTCTTTCTTAACCAAGCTGCTTGG
This sequence comes from uncultured Pelagibacteraceae bacterium, assembly GCA_902558585.1. Classification (GTDB taxonomy): domain Bacteria; phylum Pseudomonadota; class Alphaproteobacteria; order Pelagibacterales; family Pelagibacteraceae; genus Pelagibacter. The sequence continues at coordinate 43,532 of CACEEO010000002.1, forward strand.
GCTCTTAAAGTTTCTCTTGATGCAGTTGTTAAAATCGACTCATTTGTTGCAAAGAAAACTCTATCTGGAACACCGTCAGCTAAATATTCAACTGTGTCTGTTCCTGTGTAAACATCACCTTGCATTTGACCTGTAATAATGTCTGTTGCCACTTCTTTTTTAGTTGCACATGCAGATAGCACTAGGCAAGCTGCTAATACTAAAAGTGTGTTTTTTAAAATTTTGTTTAGTCTCATTAAATTGCTCCTTGCTGCTAATTTCAATTTCTTAACTTTTTCACAACTAAATAGAGGTTTCAAGTCTAAAAATCAAGAAATTTACAAAAATTAATCTTTAATTACTTAATAAAGATGACCATGATGGGTCTGAAGCATCTGTTGGTGTCTTTATTTGACGCTCATTATAACCCGTTAAATCTATAGACCACAATTTTGCAGAAAAGCCTTCTCCTTTGGAGTTAGTTTTTGTCTCTCTGTAAAATATTAATACTCTTCCATTTGGAGACCAAGAAGGCGCCTCTTGATAGTAATTTTCAGTTAACAATCTTTCACCACTACCATCGGTTCTCATTACGCCTATATAAAATTTACCTTTATGTAATTTTGTAAATGCAATTAAATCTCCTCTCGGAGACCATACAGGTGTTCCATATAAACCGTTACCAAAAGAAATTCTTTTTACATCACTTCCATCATTCTTCATTACATAAATTTGCTGATAACCACTTCTATCAGAATTAAATGTAATATATTTTCCATCAGGAGAATAAGATGGAGAAGTGTCAATTGATTGGTGATTGGTAATTTTTTCAACAATTCTATTTTCTAAATCCATTGTGTAAATATCTGACTTTCCATCTTTAGCAAAACTCATAATTATTTTTTTACCGTCAGGTGAAAAACGTGGTGCAAATGTCATTCCAGGAAAATCTCCAACTACCTCTTGTGTACCAGTTTCTATATCTAATAAATAAACCCTAGGCATATTTTTAAAGTAAGACAAATAGGTTACCATTTGACTTGCTGGATTAAATCGTGGTGTTAAGACTAACTCATTCCCCAATGTCAAAAATTTATTATTAGCTCCGTCTTGATCCATGATTGCTAATTTTTTTATTCTTTGTGTTTTTGGTCCTTCTTCTGAGACATAAATTATTCTTGTATCAAAATAACCTTTTTCTCCCGTCAACCTTTCATAAACTTTATCAGAAATAATATGTCCTACTCTTCTCCAATTGTTAGGGACTGTGGTAAAAGCTAAAGCCATCATTTCTTTAGCGGCTAAAACGTCCCATAATCGAAACTCAACTCTTAATTTATCATCAACATAATTTACTTTGCCAGTAATAAGTGCTTGAGCTTTAATTAAATTCCAATCTTCAAATCTTGGTTTTAAATTTGCAATATCAGGAGCTTGTAAAAAAGCCTTTTTATCAAGAGGGTTGAATAATCCTGAAGTCCTCAAATTGTTCTCAACAATCTTTGATATTTCAGAACCAATATTTTCTTTTTTTAGTATTTTTTCAAAACCTTTTCTAGATTTTTCATCGATTGATAGGGGGGAAACTGCTAATGGAAGTGGATTTAAATTTCCCCGAGTTATATCAACTTCTATTAAAGCATTTGCATTTATAGGTATTAATATAAATAATAAAATTAAAATTTTTTTTGTCATTTAAATATATTACCCTTCTAACATCTCTCTTGCATCAAAATTTAATTGTAATTCTTTCCATCTTTCATATCCAGTTGTTGGAACTCTTAATGGTTGGCATAACTTGACAGCTCTCAAAGCACTTTCTGCTAAAACCTTATAAAATCCTTGGCCTGGTTTATTCATTCTTGCGTGGTCCAAAATTTCTGTTTTTGATACTGTTCCGTCAGGCTTTAATTTTAACTTTATTCTTACTAAAAGATTTTCATTATATGGTAATCCTAATGGAATACTCCAACACCCAAATATTTGTGCCTTAAGAGCATCTTCTTCGCTTAGTGTAAGACCTGTATTTTCTACATTTCTTTCTTGATCTTGAGTAATGTCATCATTTGTTTTTAAAACTTCTGCACTCTCTTCTTTTGATTTATCAATTAAAGCAGCAATATTATTTGGATCAAACAAATCTTTTTTTTCAAATTCTGATACCTGTTTAACTTCATCATCTACTTTTTCAGGATTTTGTTTTTTTTCCTCTTTTGTTTCAACTTTTTTTAAAGTTTTATCTGGAAGTGGAATTGCTTCAGGTGTTTCATTCTCTATTTTTTTATTATTTTGATCAGGAGCCAGAACAGTTTTTGTTTTTGTTTTTTCTACTTTTTTTGGTGGTGCTTGTTCTGAAACAAGTTTTTTTTCTTTCTCTTTTACTTTCTCAATTATTTTTTTGGCCTTAGGTGCAAATGGAATATTAGTTTTCTCTGCTATTTGAATTAACTCAACTGATACAATTGGCGGGATATCAAGTGGTTTCTTTGCTAAAAAAGGTAAGCTCATAGCTGTAATGAAAATTAACAAAGCATGTAAAGCTGAAGAAATAATTAAACTTCTATTCACTTTAATTACCTTTGTTTATATGGTTCTGAAATCAATGCTACTTTAGTAAAACCAGATCCTGATAGTAATCCCATTATTTCTAAAACTCTTCCATAATTTATAGTTTTATCACCTCTAACATAAATTCTGGTATCAGTTCTATTTTTTGAAACCGCTAAAACCTTTGCAATAATATTATCATATTCAACTTTCGCTTCTTGAATAAAAATTTCACCTTTTGCATTAATTGAAAGTGTTAAAGGTTCTGTCTCTTCTGGCAAAGAGTCTGCTGAACTTTCTGGTAAATCAACTTGAACACCAACAGTTAACAATGGTGCTGTAACCATAAAAATTATTAATAATACAAGCATTACATCCACAAAAGGAGTAACATTTATTTCACTCATTGGTTCTTTAGAAGAACGATTTAATTTAAATGCCATTTAAATAATTGTTAAAAATCTTTTTGAAAAATTTTCTAATTTTTCTGAATATTTTTTGGCATCATTATTAAATTTATTGTATGCCACTACCGCTGGTATTGCAGCCAATAGACCAAGTGCAGTTGCAAATAAAGCTTCGGCTATTCCTGGCGCAACTATCGCAAGACTTGTGTTTCTTGAGATGGCTATAGATTGAAAAGAATTCATAATTCCCCAAACAGTGCCAAATAATCCAATAAATGGTGCTGTTGATCCTACTGTTGCCAAAAAAGTAAAACCTTTTTCAATTTTTGTCATTTGTTTTTCAATTCCAGCCTCTAAAGATGCACTCATTCTCTCACTTAAGTTGGTTCTCGTTTTTTTTTTAAGTAATCCTTCCATTGCATCTTGAAACACAAGTGACATTGGATCCTCAAGTTTACTAGGTAAACTATTGTAAAAAGTTTCAGCAGATTTAGAATTCCAAAATTTTTCTTCAAATTCTTCTGAAGTTTTAGTTATTTTTTTAAATAAACGAAACTTTTCTATAATTACAGCCCAAGAATATATTGAGCACAATATTAAAATAATCATTACAGACTTAACAATTATGTCTGCCCTAAAAAATAAACTGAATAATGAAAAATCAGTATTTGTTCCTAATTCAACTGCTTTTGCTGCTATATCTGCTTCCATGCTTACTCATCACACGTAAATGTGTCATGATTTTGTCTATTAATTTAAATTGATTATTCCTCTTTTTGATAAGTTTCGTAGAAAAAACTAGCTATTAGAATAGCATCTGCCTTGTTATTATCTTTCTTTTTTGACAATTGCGATGAAAAATATGGAAAAATTTCTATAGCTCTTGTTCTGCTCGCGTCTTTTTCTGAATTAATAAGGTTAAAATATTTTTTCCACTTAGCAGGCCTAACATAATAAACAGGTAAATGCATTGCACTACATATCCCTTTTAAAATACCAAAAGATTGGCCAAAATTAAACATACTAGTAACGCCTTGGCCAGGCATTGCAGAAACTTGTTCAATTACAACCTTTATATTTTTTTTATCAAATTTGATTACCCTTTCACTAATTTCATTAAATATTTGAGGACCATTTACTTGTCGCTTATTCTTCTTGCCATCTGTCATAGTTGGCATTTCAATAACGTCTATTATTACACCGTCCTGAAAAAAACAAATAGATCCTGAGATACCTGGATCAATTCCAATAATCATCATTAAATACCACCTAAATTAACGTTAGAATAAACGTTCTGAACATCGTCATCTTCTTCAAGAGTTTCTAAAAAATCTAAAACACTATCTTTATTATCTTTATTTACTTCAACACTATTTAACGGGACCCATTCAATTTCTGTGGAAATAAAATTCACGATAATTTTCTCAAGATTTTTTTTTACATTATATATTTCGCTCATCTGACACTGGACCTCGTGATAACCATCATATGACAAACATTCATCAGCTCCCGACTCGATCGCTAAATCTAAAATTTTTTCATCTGATATCTCTTTTTTATCAATTTTGATTATACCCAATTGTTGAAAATTATGAGATGCTGAACCTTGAGTCCCTAAGCTGCCACCACTTTTTTGAAAAATAGTTCTAACATTTGATGCGGTTCTATTTTTGTTGTCTGTTAATGTTTCAACTATAACAGCAATCTTTTCTGGTCCAAAGCCTTCGTATCTTAAATTTTCAAAATTTGCTCCTGTAGCTGCAGAAGACTTATCTATTGCTCTTTCAATATTATCTTTAGGCATATTTGCAGATCTAGCAGCCTGTACTGCAGATCTTAGTCTAGGGTTCATTGCTGGATCTTTGTCACCAAGTTTTGCCGCAACAGTAATCTCTTTAGATAATTTTGAAAATATCTTTGATCTTTGCTTATCAGCCTTACCCTTTTTATGTTTTATTCCTGCCCAATGTGAATGTCCTGCCATGATCTTTAAATATTTTTTAGTTGATCTCCGTATACATAGCTTTTGATGTCTATTGCTAAACCTGTTTTTATATCACAATCTACTATAACACCACACAAAGTAGCATCTCCAGTAGCGGGAAAGTGTTTCACTGAATTCTTTTTTAAAAATCTATTCAAGGAATTTTCTTTATTCATTCCAATCACTGAATCATAATCCCCACACATACCTGCATCGGTTTGATATCCAGTGCCATTATTAAGTATTCTGGCATCATTTGTTGGAATATGAGTATGGGTTCCAACCACGAGAGTTGCCTTTCCATCAAATAGATGTCCTATAGCATTTTTTTCGCTAGTAATTTCACCATGGAAATCAACTACAAGTAAATCAAAATCTTTTTTCATTTCATTTTCTTTTAAAAATTTTTGAGAAGCTTCAAAAACATCTTCACACTTTTTCATAAAAACGTTGCCCATCAAATTAAGAACTCCAATTTTTATATCATTCTTTGTTTTATAAATCTGAAAACCTTTTCCTGGTGCAGGTTCAAATAAATTTTTAGGTCTTAATAATCTTTCTTCTTTATCAATAAATTCCATAATTTCTTTTTGATCCCAAACATGATTGCCGGTTGTGATAACATCAACTCCACAATTAAAAAAATCCTTACATATTTCTTTAGTTAACCCCACACCTTGAACTGCTGCATTTTCACCGTTTACTATTACAAAATCGATTTTGTTTTGATCAATTTCATTTAATAAATTACTTGTTAATTTAGAACATCCTGAAATTCCAACAACATCTCCTAAAAATAAAATTCTCATTGTATAATTTTTTTCTCGGTTATTATTAAATCAAGTTTCTTATCATACTTGTTGATAGGTATTTTTTTTATTTCCTGGTATGAAAATCCTAATCCAATTTTAAATATTTTTTTAATTTTAGATACTTTTTCTAAATAACGATCATAAAATCCTCCACCATAGCCTAATCTATTCAAATCATCATCATAAGCTACTAAAGGAACAAATATTATATCTGGGAAAATTTTCTTTCCTAAAGTTGGCTCAGCAATTCCATACTTATTAATTTTTAAAGGATCTTTATTTGTCCATTCAAAAAAATCCATTTGGTTATTTTCTCTAATTATTGGTAAGGAAATATTTGCCTTTTTGTTTCTTAAAAAATAAAGCATATCCAAGTCATCAATCTCATGATTACAAGGGTAATACCCTCCTACATTTTTGAAATTAATTTTATTTTTTTTTAAAAATCGATAAATTCTGTCAGGATTGAGACTAAGTTTTTTATTCGAATTTTTTTTTCTAAGATTTAAAATTTTACTTCTTAGCTTAGATTTACTCACAGACCTACTTTGAAATATTTTCTAATTTTGCTTTTTTTACAAAATTTGATATTTGATCAGCAGCTTCATCAATTAAATTTTCGTATTTTTTTTGATTATCGTCAATTTCTTGTTTTAAATTTTCATGATCAAGATTTAGTTTTTCAATTTCAGATTCTTTTGTGTCCCTATAATCGTAAATTAGAGATTTTAGTTCTTTAAATTTTTTTGATAGATCGTTTAATTCTTCTTTTTTTTGATCCACTTTTTTTTTAGTTTCGTAATATTCATCCATTATTTTTACAGCTGTAATTAATAATAATTTATTTTCACCTAGATTTCCCAAATCATTTTTTAAATTATTAAACTTTTTGTTAATCTGAATTAACAATTCTTCTAAGTGCTCTTCTTGTCCATCTTCACAAGCGAGCAAAAACTCTTTATTGTTAAATTTTATACTTACATTTGCCATTTATCTATTTCATCCAATAGTGTGTCGGTTTCTTGATTAAGTTCGTCAATTTTTTCAGAAAATTCAATTTGTTTTCTTTCTTCCAACTTTTCTTTATTTTTTAAATCCTCAAGTTTTTTTGATAAATTTTCATGTTCCTCAAGTAACGTTTTATATTTTTCTTCAATCTGTGTTTTTTCAATTTCTAATTGATTTTGTTTTGTGCTTAAATTTTCGATATTTTTTTGTAATTCAGGATTTGTTAGATCTAAATTTTTTAATTCCTCTAATGCAATATTTAATTTTTTTTCTTTTTCGTTTATAGAATTCATATATATATGTTTATATTATTAAATAGATTCTTCTTAGTCTAGTCAGGATAATTTTGAGCAAACTACACAATGATTTAGCTAATTGCATCAGATTTTTATCAATTGATGCTGTTCAAAAAGCAAATTCAGGTCACCCAGGAATGCCAATGGGTATGGCAGATGTTGCTACAGTGTTATTCAAAAATTTTTTAAGATTTAATCCAAAGAATCCAGATTGGTTAAATAGAGATAGATTTGTTTTGTCTGCTGGTCATGGTTCTATGCTTTTATATTCTTTGCTTTACCTAACTGGATATAAAAGCATATCAATTAATAATATTAAAAAATTTAGGCAGCTTAATTCTATTTGTGCTGGACATCCTGAATATCATCCGAAAACAGGTATTGAAACTACAACGGGTCCTCTTGGACAAGGCATATCTAATGCAGTTGGTTTTGCAATAGCTGAAGAAATTTTAAAAAATAAATTAGGTAAAGATTTAATTAATCACAAAACTTATGTTTTAGCTGGAGATGGATGCTTAATGGAAGGAATAAGTCATGAAGCGATGAGTTTAGCGGGACATTTAAAGCTTAAAAATTTAGTTATGCTATTTGACAACAATTCAATTTCAATTGATGGTCCAACAAATCTCGCGGTTTCAGATAATTTTAAAAAAAGATTTGAAGGATATGGTTGGGATTATATTTCTATCAACGGTCATAATGAAAAAGAAATTTTTAAAGCACTAAAAAAAGTTCAAAAAGCTAAAAAACCTACTGTGATTTCTTGTAAAACAAAGATTGGATATGGTTCACCGAATAAATCAGGAAAAGCATCGTCCCATGGAAGTCCATTGGGAGTAGATGAAATCAAGCTTGTAAGAAAAGCCTTAAATTGGAAAACCAAACCTTTTGATATTCCAAATAAAATTTTAAATGAATGGAGAAAAATTGGCCAAAGAGGTGAAATTTTAGAAAAAAAATGGAACAAAGTATTAAAAAGAAAAAAAATAAAATTTAATCAAACTTTAAAAAATAACTTTACTACGGTGCTTAAGAAAGAAAAAGAGAATGCAATAAAGGAACCAAAAAGTTTAGCTACTAGAAAATGTTCAGAAATGACATTGAATGCATTAACAAAACAAAAAAATAATTTAATTGGTGGCTCTGCTGATTTAGCGGGATCAAATAATACAAAAACTAAAAACCATAAAATAATTAAACCTGGAGATTTTACTGGTGACTACATTCACTACGGAGTGAGAGAACACGCAATGAGTGGGGTTATGAATGGTATCGCACTTCACAGTAATCTAATTCCTTATGGAGGTACTTTTTTAATATTTTCTGATTATTGCAAACCATCGATCAGATTGTCTGCCTTAATGAAAAAAAGAGTCATTTATGTAATGACTCATGACTCTATTGGGCTCGGAGAAGATGGCCCTACCCATCAACCTATAGAACAGCTTTCGGGCTTACGGGCTATACCTAACCTAAATGTATTCAGACCTGCTGATAGAATTGAAACTATCGAGTGTTGGGAACATGCATTAAAAAGCTCAAAAACACCTAGCGTGCTATCTTTAACAAGACAAAATTTAAATCCAGTAAGAAAAATATACCCAAATAAAAACTTATGCTCATTAGGTGCTTATGAGGTTTTAAGAACAAATAAAATAATTAATCTAACAATATTAGCGAGTGGATCTGAAGTTAATCTAGCTTTAGAGGTTAGCCATAAATTAGCCAAAGATAAAATATATTCCAAAGTGATATCAATGCCTAGTATGGAACTTTTTGAATTACAATCAAAATCTTATAAAAATAAAATTTTAGAAGAAACAAAATTTAAAATATCCATTGAAGCTGGATCAAGCGATTGTTGGAAAAAATATGTAGGTGATAACGGTATTGCTTTTGGAATTGATGAATTCGGAAAAAGTGCACCCTATAAAGATATTTATAAATATTTTGGACTAGAGAGTACAAACATTAAAAATATCACTAAAAAATTATTAAATAAATGACAATTAAAATTGGAATTAATGGAATGGGACGGATTGGTCGTATGGTTGTTAGATCAATTGTTGAAAGTAAAAATAAAAATTTAAAAATTAATCATATAAACAACAGGTCAAATTCAGAAACTACATCTAAATTAATTAAATATGACTCTATACATGGAAAATTAAATGCTGATTTAGATTATGATCCAAATCATTTAATAATTAATAAAAATAAAATTACATTTTCTCAAGAAACAAAAATTGAACACATAAATTGGAAAAAACATGATGTTGATTATGTTTTCGAATGTACTGGAAAATTTAATTCGAAAGAAAAACTTCTTGCTCATATAGAAAATGGTGCAAAAAAGGTGATCGTTTCTGCTCCATGTAAAAATGCTGATAAAACAATAGTATTTGGTGTTAATGAAAATATAATTACTAAAGAAGATAAAATAATATCTGCAGCTTCGTGCACAACCAATTGTCTAGCACCAGTAACCAGTGTTCTTGATGAAAAATTTGAAATTGAAAAAGGTTTTATGACTACAATTCATGCATTTACTAGCGATCAGAGAATTTTAGATAATTCACACAAAGATCCAAGAAGAGCAAGATCAGCGAGTCAATCAATAGTTCCCACCTCAACAGGAGCTTCTAAAGCAATAGGAGAAATAATACCAAACCTCAAAGGAAAACTAGAAGGTGTTGCGATGAGGGTGCCCACTCCTAATGTTTCTCTTGTTGAATTAGTTTTTTGTACAAAAAAAGATATTAATATAAAAAAAATTAATGATGCCTTCGAACAAGCATCAAAAAATAAATTAAAAAATATCTTAGAAGTTACTCATGAGAAATTAGTATCTATAGATTTTAATCATCATCCTGCATCCGCAATAGTAGATGCTTCTTTAACAAACGTAGTTGGAAGTAATATGGGAAAAATATCAGCCTGGTATGATAATGAATGGGGCTTTTCTAATAGAATGTGTGATATCGCTGAAACTTTGCATAAAATCTCTTAATGAGAAGTATTATAAACGAAAAAAATCTAAACAATAAAAAAATATTATTAAGACTAGATTTGAATGTCCCTTTGGAAAAAGACAAAATAACAGACACAACAAGAATCGATAAAATTCTTCCTACATTAAATTTTTTGATTAAAGAAAAAGCTAAAATTATAATTTTATCTCATGTTGGAAGACCAAAAGGTAAAATTGTTAAAGAACTCTCCCTAAAACCAATTTGTGAAGAATTGCAAAATAAATTAAGAAAAAAAGTAAAACTTATTAGCGAAAATATTAAAGAAATAAAAAATAAAAATTTCTTCAGTGACTATAATGAAGATATTTTTATTTTAGAAAATATTAGATTTTATTCTGAAGAAGAGCAAAATGACAATAAGTTTGCTGAAATGCTATCAAATCTTGGAGATATATATGTTAATGACGCTTTCTCTTGTTCGCATAGAGCTCATGCCTCAATTCATGAAATTCCAAAATTCTTACCCTCATTTTCTGGATTGCAATTAGACTTAGAAGTTAATGCGCTTAATAAAATAACTTCTGAAATTACAAGACCAATTACTTGTATTATTGGAGGGTCTAAAATTTCAACTAAGATTAATGTTATTAAAAATTTAATTCCTAAATTTGATTATATTATAATTGTTGGGGGTATGGCTAATAATTTTATAGAATATTTTGGAAATAGTGTTGGAAAATCTATTAAAGAAAAAAATTGCGATAAAATAGTCGAAGAAATTATCTCTCTTTCAAAAAAAGAAAAATGTAAAATAATTTACCCAGAAGATGTGATTGTATCTAATGATTTAAATGGATCTCCTCAAAAGAAAGAATTGAACGAAATATTATTTCATGAAATGATATTAGATATTGGTCCAAAAACTATAGATAAGATAACAAAAATTATTGATAACAGTAAAACTATACTTTGGAATGGACCTGCAGGGTATTTTGAAAATTCAAATTTTGCTAATGGAAGTATTCAAATAGCAAAAAAAATAATTGAAAATAATAAAGCAAACAAAATTTTTTCAGTTGCTGGAGGTGGAGACACAGTTTCTTTATTAAATAATTTAAATGCTGTTAGTGAATTTAATTTTGTTTCAACTGCAGGTGGAGCTTTTTTAGAATATCTTGAAGGTAAAAACCTTCCTGGTATAACTGCATTAAATTAAAATGTCTGAATTAAATAAAATTGCCCTTAAAATAATTTCCAACGGCAAAGGTATACTTGCTGCTGATGAGAGCACTGGAACTATGACAAAAAGACTTGAAGCAGTAAATGTTAAATCAACTGAACAAAATAGGCTTTCCTTCAGAGAAATTCTTTTTTCTTCAGACGGAATGAAGGATTACATAGGTGGTGTTATTCTTTACGATGAAACAATAAATCAAATTTCGAGCACAGGAAAAACAATATCAGATTTAATATCTAGTTCAGGTGCAATTCCTGGAATTAAAGTTGATGCTGGTGCAAAAGATTTGGCAAATTCACCTAAAGAAAAAATTACAGAGGGATTAGATGGCCTAAGAGATAGATTGAAAAAATATTATGATCTTGGTGCAAGATTTACAAAATGGAGAGGCGTATATTCTATTGGTGAAAAATATCCAAGTAAACTTGCAATTAGTAGCAATGCTCATGCGCTTGCTAGATACTCTGCACTAGTTCAAGAAAGTGGAATGGTCCCAATAGTTGAACCTGAAGTATTGATGGATGGAAACCATTCTGCTGAAGATTGTTTTAATAAAACATCAGAGGTAATTAAAAAGTGTTTTGAAGAACTAATTTTACACGAAGTTGATCTCTCAGGAGTAATATTAAAACCAAATATGATTTTATCTGGAAGCCTATCAGAAAATAAAATTTCTAGTGAAGAAGTTTCCATCAAAACCTTAGAATGCCTTAAAAATTCTGTACCCAATGAAGTTCCTGGAATAGCCTTTTTATCTGGAGGGCAATCTGAAATTGAAGCAACAGAAAATTTAAATTTAATTAATAAAAATAATAATACAAATTTTATAATGACCTATTCATATGGAAGAGCTCTTCAGCAAAGTGCTTTGAAAGTTTGGTCTAATGATATTAAAAATGTAGAAGCAACTCAAACTACTTTTAATCATAGAGCTAAAATGTGTACCTTAGCTGCTCAAGGAAAATGGTCTAGCGAACTTGAAAATAAATAAAAAAAAATTTATTTATCTTATTTCTCCTAACAAAATACATTGTTCTTTCTATAAAAATCTAAAGTTAGTTTTAAAAACTGGAAAAGTAAGTTTTTTTCAGCTCAGACTTAAAAGTTACTCTCTGAAAAAGAAAATGATAATTGGAAAAAAAATTCAAAATATTTGTAAAAAAAATAAAGTAAAATTTATAATTAACGATAACCCTTTGCTTGTTAGAAAATTAGATGCAGATGGTTGCCATCTAGGTCAAAAAGATATGAATATTAATATAGCAAAAAAAATACTTGGTAAAAAAATTATAGGAATTACTTGTCATAATTCCATGATTTTAGCAAAAAAAGCAATTAAAGCTAAAGCTGATTACATTGCCTTTGGTGCTTTTAATCAATCTAAAACTAAAAAAACTAAACATGTGGCCTCTGTAAAGATTTTAAATGAATTTAAAAAATATTCAAAAACTCCAACAGTAGCTATTGGTGGAATTAATGCTGTTAATTATAAAAATCTATTATTGAATAATGCTAATTTTTTAGCTATTTCAGGCTACATTTGGAAAAATAAAAAATATAAGCCGTTACAAGCTATAGAAAGACTAAAATGAAAATTAATGCTGGAGAGATAAGGGTTGGAATGCTCTTAGAATATAAAAATGACTTATGGCAAGTTTTGAAAACCCAACATGTAAAACCAGGAAAAGGTGGTGCGTTTGCTCAAGTTGAAATGAAAAGCTTAAATAAAAATACAAAGTTAAATGAAAGATTTAGATCAAGTGAAACAGTAGAAAAGGCGTCATTAGAGGAAAATACTTTCAATTATCTTTATAGTGATGAAACTAATTATTTTTTTATGGATCCAAAAACATTTGAACAAATAGAAATAAAAAAAGAAATTGTAGGTGAAAAGGGTAAACTTTTAACTGAAAACCTTCAAGTTTCTGTAAGTTTTTATAATGAAAACGCATTATCAATTGAATTACCCAACCAAGTGCAGTGTAAAATTGAAACCACTGATGCGGCCCTTAAAGGACAAACTGTGTCATCATCCTACAAACCAGCAACTCTTGATAATGGTTTAAATATTCAAGTTCCTCCGTTTATTGAAGCAGGAGATGAAATCATAGTTGATACTAGAAATTTAGAATACATTAAAAAAATCTAAAATGATCTCTATATCCTCAAATTTGAATATTATGATCAAAGCAGCAGAAAAAGCATCAAAGTCCGCGATAAGAGATTTTGGAGAAGTTGAGAAACTACAGGTATCCAAAAAAGGACCTCGAGATTTTGTTACAAAAACTGACAAACATGTAGAAAAAATTCTAATTGAAGAACTTTCTAAAACAAAAAAAAATTATTCTTTTTTATCAGAAGAAGTTGGTTCAATTCAAAACAAAGATAAAGATAATATTTGGATTATCGATCCAATAGATGGTACAACAAATTTTCTACACGGCATTCCTCATTTTGCAATTTGTATAGCTCTTGAATCTAAAAAAGAGATAATTAGTGGTTTAATTTATGATCCTATTAAAGATGAAATGTTTTATGCAGAAAAAAACAAAGGAGCATATCTAAATAATCAAAGGTTACGAGTATCAAGCAGAAATTTAATAGATGAATGTTTGTTTTCAAGTAACCATGAAGGAGTAAAATTCAGCAATTTAAATATGAGATACAGCGGATGTGCAGCTTTAGACTTGGCTTATGTGGCTTCAGGTAGATTAGATGGTTTTTTTCATAATAAAATTAATATTTGGGATGTGGCGGCAGGAGCCTTGTTGGTAGAGGAGGCAGGTGGAATGGTTAATGATTTATATAAATTCGATCAGAATAATATAGATATTAGAGCATCAAGTGGGACAATTAATGATAAAATGCTTGAAAATTTAAAGAACTTTTAATTGTGTTCTAGGTTTCTTTTGCTATAAGTCTCGATATGAAAAAAGACATACATCCAAACTACCACACTATTAAAGTTGAAATGACTGATGGTACTCAATTTGAAACTAAATCAACTTGGGGTGCTGAAGGAGATATATTAAAATTAGAGATAGACCCTAAATCTCATTCAGCCTGGACTGGCGGAAAACAAAAATTAATGGATAAAGGTAGAATAAGTAAATTTAATAAAAAATTCCAAAATTTTAAATCAGAAAAAAGTAAATAAATGTCAAACGCACCTTTAATGCCAATGGCGACTGCCGTCTGGTTAGTGGAAAATACTACATTAACTTTCAAACAAATCGCAGATTTTTGTAAATTGCATGAAGTTGAAATACAAGGAATTGCAGATGGTGAAGTGGCAAAAGGTATTAAAGCATATAATCCTATTATATCTGGTCAACTTTCAAGAGAGGAAATTGAACTGTCATCAAAAGACGAAAATAGACCATTAAACATTAAAAGTAGTGATATTGAAATTTCAAATAACGAAAAAAAAATTAAGAAATATATTCCTCTATCAAAAAGGCAAGATAAACCTGACTCTGCTTTATGGTTAATTAAACAACACAATATATTAAAAGATTCTCAAATAGCCAAGTTAGTTGGCATTACTAAAAATTCTGTGACATCAATAAGAAATAAAAGTTATTGGAACTATAATAATTTAAATCCAAAAGATCCGGTTGCTTTAAATTTATTCACTCAAAAAGATTTAGTTGAGGCTATTGAAAAAGCTGAAAGAAGAATAAAAAGAGAAAAAAAAGAAAAAGAAAAACAAAATAAATCAACCCAGGCATCTATTTGATGAATAAAATTAATAGACATAAATTTATAAAAGTGTTAACTAAGCGCTTTTTTGGAGGTAGTTATTAAAATAGAAGTAAAAGATAATAATGTTGAACAAGCTTTGAGGGTTCTTAAAAGAAAACTTCAAAGAGATGGTTTCTTTAAAGTTATTAAATTAAAGAATACTTATGAAAAACCATCGGAAAAGAAAAAGAGAATTCTTCAAGAAAATATTAAAAGAGTTAAGAAGTTAAATAAACTTAAAAATAGAATTTAAAAATACCGCGGGGTGGAGCAGTCTGGTAGCTCGTCAGGCTCATAACCTGAAGGTCGGCGGTTCAAATCCGTCCCCCGCAACCAATTTGATTATATTTTAAAATTAGATTTCTCGCTATCAACAAGAAAAGCTTTGACTGTTTCTATAGTTAATTGATTGAATGATTTTCCAAATTTTTCTATTTTCTCAATTACAGCTGGAGGGATAGTAATTATATGACAGCCCAATTGTTTGGCTTGTAAATAATTATATGGTTCTCTAACACTTGCCCATAAAATTTCTACATTTTTAAATCTCTTAGCTAATTTTATACTTTTAGTAAATTCTGGGATTGGATCCTTACCAGTGTCTCCTGCTCTTCCAGCAAAAATTGATATTATCACTTTTGTTTTTTTATTTATTACTTTAAGTATTTTTGCAGTTTGTTTAGCTGTATATACTGCGGTTATATTTAACTTAATATTTTTATTATTAAGCTCTTTAATTACATTTCCTGTAAACTTATTTTTTGAGTTAACCACTGGAACTTTAACGTATATGTTTTTACCCCAGGTATTTATTTTTTTTCCTTGCTCAATCATAGATTTTTGATCATCAGCAAATACTTCTAAAGAAATGGGTTTAGTTCTACAAACTTTAAGTAATTGTTTAGAGTAAGACTTATAATCTTTAGCGCCAGCTTTTCTCATTAGGCTTGGATTAGTTGTAAATCCTTTAACAATTTTTGTTTTATTAAATTTTTTAATTAAAGAGATGTCTGCAATGTCACAAAAAATTTTTATATTCATAAGATCTACAAATTCTTTGTAATATCCTCTGTCATTTTTTTTGCATCTGCAAAAAGCATTAAGGTGTTTTCTTTATAGAATAAATCATTATCTATTCCTGCATATCCTGGGGATAAACTTCTTTTTACAAACAATACAGATTTACATTTTTCCACGTCTAGAACTGGCATTCCATAAATTGGGCTTTGTGGATCTGTTTTTGCAACTGGATTAGTCACATCATTGGCTCCAATTACAAAAGCAACATCTGCATTAGCAAAATCATTATTGATTTCCTCTAATTCAAATACTTCATCATAGGGTACGTTTGCTTCTGCTAATAATACATTCATGTGTCCTGGCATCCTGCCAGCAACAGGGTGAATAGCGTAGGAGACTTTAATATCGTTTTTTTTTAGTGTATCTACCATTTCCCTTAAAGCATGCTGTGCTTGTGCCACTGCCATTCCATACCCTGGAACGATTATAACTGAAGATGCATTTTTCATTAAAAAAGCTGCATCATCTGCATTACCGCTTTTTACTGGTTTTTGTTCTTTGCTTTGACTTCCAGAAGTTTGGTCTGTAGCTCCAAAACCACCTAAAATTACATTAAAGAATGATCTATTCATTCCTTTACACATTATATACGAAAGTATTGCACCAGATGATCCAACCAATGCCCCTGTAATAATTAAGGCTGTGTTTTCCAAAGTAAATCCAATTCCAGCTGCAGCCCAACCTGAATAAGAATTTAACATTGAAATTACAACTGGCATATCTGCACCACCAATTGGAATAATAATTAAAAATCCAATTAAAAAAGAAATTGCAATTATTATCCAAAATAAATTAGATGATTGTTTTGAGCAAAGATAAATAGTTAAAATTACAATCAAAATTAACAACAATGCATTTAATAAATGTTGGCCTTTAAAAGTTATTGGTGCGCCTGACATTATTCCTTGTAATTTTAAGAATGCTATAACAGATCCAGAAAAAGTAATTGCACCAACTGCTGCTCCAATTGCCATTTCAATTAAGCTTGCAAGTTTAATATTTCCTGGTGTTCCAAGATTAAATGCAGATGGATTAATAAATGCAGAGATTGCTACAAATACAGCTGCTAAACCAACTAAACTATGAAAGCCTGCAACTAATTCTGGCATTGCAGTCATAGGGATACGATATGCTATAAATGCACCAATGCTTCCACCAATAGCTAAAAATATTAAAACATAGACAAATCCAGAACTAAAATTACCGACTGACAAAAATGTAACTGTTACGGCAATAACCATTCCAATTATCCCAAACAAATTTCCTTGTCTTGAAGTTTCAGGAGAAGACAAACCTCTTAAAGCTAAAATAAATAATACCCCAGATACTAAATATAAAATTGCAGATAGATTTGCAGACATTAATTATTTATCCTTTTTCTTTTTTTTATACATTGCTAACATTCTTTGGGTGACTAAAAATCCGCCAAAAATATTAACAGCTGCTAAAATAATTGCTAAAAATCCATAAATACTAGATGATGAAAAAACTACTCCATCACTTCCAGACAAAGCTGCAATTATCGCACCTACGATGATTACTGAAGAAATTGCATTCGTAACTGACATTAAAGGAGTATGTAAAGAAGGTGTTACACTCCACACAACATAGTAGCCAACAAATATTGATAATATAAATATACTTAATCTGAATATAAAAGGGTCTATTTCCATAATTCTACTTGATAAGTGTTTTCTCTATTATTTCATCCTCTAAATTAATATTTAATTTCTTATTTTCTTTATCATATAAATTAGAGATAAAATTAAATACATTTTTAGCATATAAATTAGAAGCTGATACAGGTAATTTATTTAATATATTTGCCTCACCTAAAATTTTAACACCATTTTTTTCAACAATTTTATCAACCTCAGTAAATACAGTGTTTCCTCCTTGAACTGCTGCTAAGTCATAAATGACTGAACCTGGTTGTAAATTTTTAAACATATCCTCTTTAATTATCTTTGGAGCTTCTCTACCTGGGATTAAAGCAGTGCATATTATTATATCAATTTTTTTTAATGTTTCTGAAAGCAGTTCTTCTTGTTTCTTTTTAAATTCATCTGACGCTTCTTTTGCATAACCACCTTCTGTTTCTAAATTCTCAGATCCTTGAACTGTAAGAAATTTTCCTCCTAAACTCTCAACTTGTTCTTTTGAGGCCATCCTTACATCTGTTGCAAATACTACAGCTCCCATTCTTTTAGCAGTTGCGATAGCTTGTAATCCGGCGACTCCAGCTCCAACTACTAATACTTTTGCTGCAGGAATTGTTCCTGCTGCAGTCATCATCATTGGAATTGCTCTCTCATAAACTTGGAAAGCCTCTACCACCGCTTTGTAACCAGCAAGGTTAGCTTGTGATGATAAAATATCCATTGATTGCGCTCTTGTAATTCTTGGTAGCAACTCCAAAGAAAAACAGTTTACTTTCTTTGACTTTAAATTCTCTAATTTTTCTTTATTTACAAAAGCGTTTAATGAGCCAATTAAAGTTTGGTTTTCCTTAAAAAATGAAAATTTTTTCTCAACAGGTAATCCTAATTGAATAACAATCTCAGAATTTTTAATTATTTCTTCTTCATTATCTGAAAAATTAACTCCTAAATTTTTATATTCTTCGTCAGTAAAACCTAAGTAAGTTCCATAATTATTTGGTAAAGTTAAATTAAATCCTAAACTAATATATTTTTTTGCAATTTCCGGGGTAATCGCTATTCGCTTTTCAATATCTAGATTTTCTGAAATTGAAGCTAAATTCATAATAAAAATAAATTAAAATACTATAAAAGAAATATTGCCATTAAAACTAAAACTGAGATTACTGCGACAGTTCCCCACAAAACAAATTTTGTAAAGTTATTCCAAGTATTTTTATGGTTTTCATTATCCATAAAATTACTTTTGTCTTGCTTTAAATTTTGGATTAGTTTTATTTATTACGTAAAGTCTTCCTCTTCTTCTTACAAGTTTAGAGTTAAGATCTCTTTTTTTTATTGATTTTAATGAACTTTTTATTTTCATAATTAATTATTATTAATGCCTGGCAACGTCCTACTCTTCCATGTCTTAAGACAAAGTACCATTGGCGCAGAAAGGCTTGACTTCCGAGTTCGGAATGGGATCGGGTATAACCCTTTCGCAATAATCACCAGGCACCGAGCTTATATATAATTTTATAAATTTGGTAAAGGATTTTTTCTCTTAAAAAAGCTTATTTTTCCAAGTAAGTGGAGTGTTTTCATTATCTATTTCAAGCATATAATTGTACTTAAATTCTTTTGTGCCATTTTTTTTTATGAATTCAATCAACTTGTCAATAGACTGAGATAATGGAACTTTAGTCTGATAATTCAATAATTTTCTCGCTTTATTTGATGAACAAGTCGCATGTTTAACTTCATTAGGTCTTTCATCAGTATATTCCGGGTCTTGATTAAATTGAAGTTTATTAGATATCAATTTATAAAGTTCATTGATTGATATAAATTCCTCATCTGGACCAATGTTTACAATTTCAGATACAATATTTGGATCTGTAATAAGTTTGTCTAGACAATAAATGCAATCCTCAACATCAGAAAAACATCTTTTTTGTTCACCATCTCCATATATAATTGGTTTGCGGTTCTGAAGTATCAAATTGATCATAATTGAAACTACATTTCTAAATGGATCGTCATATTTTTGTTTTGGGCCAATTATATTGTGAGGAACTGCGATATTATACTCCACACCATGTGTATCACACAAAATTTGTAATATTCTTTCTGCAGCAACTTTTGAAACTCCATATGGATCTACAGGATTAATAAGATCATTTTCATTAAATGGAACTTTTATATTTCCATATCTTGCCATTGATGAACAATAAACAATTCTTTTTACTTTATTTCTTATACCTGATGTAAAAACTGAAACACTACCTGTAACATTATTATTACAAACTAATGTTGGTGATATACTAGACAACCCCTCGTGTGCGTAGGCAGCTGCATGACATATTACATCTACACCTTTTGTTGCTCTAGTCATAAAGTCTAAATCTTCACAATCTCCTTGATAAAAAATAGCTTTTGGATTTACGAAGTCTCTATCTCCACCTACTAAATTATCACATCCAGAAACTTTGTAATTTTTGTTTACATAGTAATCAGCTAAATTTGATCCAAGAAAACCAGCTATTCCAGTGATAAATATATGCATTTAATTTTTCTTTTTTTTAAAAACTTTTGAAAAAAAATCCACAAATTTTTTCCACCATAATTTCATGGTTGCTATAAAACCTGCAATTAAACCAATAATTACTTGGACAACTATACTAGCTGAACCTGGGTCAACATAAGCTTGAGCACTAGAAAATAATATTAAATTTATCAATAAAAAGTTTAATAAAAAATTTTTCATATTTTAAATACAATTAAGAATATTTTTAAAAGTATTTATAGTATTTAAACCATTTTTTAAACTTTTTTTACACTTGGTGGGTACCCTAACTAGATTAAATACATCCTTGTCTCTATTATTAAAGTCATTATTCAAACTAAAGCCATGATCTCCCTGTAAAATAACTATAGAATCCTTATCGTTAGTATCTAAAAAATTAATTAATTTTTCAATTCGGGTTAATACACATTTAGATGAAGAAATATAATCTTCAATTTCATTTTCACTCATTCTATAATCAAAAGATATTAAATTACACTTTTCATCTCTATATGGTGAGTGTGGGCCCATATTATGAATTAAAAAAAAATTTTTTCCATTTTCAATTAACTTTTTATTATTTTTTGCAAATTTTATAAGCTTATCTATTTCTGTTTCTGAATAGAGTTTCTTTTTTTTAATACTATCAAGATATTCATGTAAAATATAATTATAAACTTTTTTAAAAACTGAAACAGAAAATAAGTGATAAACTGGAGAATTAATTAAACTTGCATTAGCCTTTAATATACATTTTATCTGTCTATGAACTGGGCAGCTAACAATATCATTATCTAAATACCATATTTTATAAAAATTATAAGCTAACAAATTTAATAATGGAACATGACCATCATAATTTTTTGGCATTATTTCTTTAATACTGGGGTTGATGTTATCGTTAATATTAAAATAACTGGATAGAACATGTATTGTTTGTAAATTATTTGTTGTTGTATCTTTTAAATATAAAAAATTTTTTTTTTCAAAAAAATTAATTTCATCTGACATATCAAAATTATACTTTTTACTATATATATTTACTGAAGTCATTTGATCTAAAATAAATAAATAAATATTTTGATCAGTTGAAAATTTTATATTTTCAAAATTATTCTTTTTTAATTTTTCGACTTCAAAATTTTGTGAATTATTAAAAAAACCTAAATATAAAAAATTAAGAACTAAAAAGGTAACTACAAAATTTTTAATATAATTATTTAAGTAAATACTTAGAAAGAACGAGATAAATAATATTAAAATAATAGCTAAGATTTTTAATTGAAAAATAGTTAGATTAAATAAATTAGTATTTTCCAAAAAATTTATATTAAATTGAAAATACCAAAAAAAGAAAACGAAAAATATTATTTTTTCTGAATAAGATTTAAAAACTTTAATACAGATATAAATAAATATTATTCCAAAAAATAGGAAAAATATAAAAGAACTTAAAAAGTTAATTGGGTAACTATTGCTGATGTTATTAATAAATAAATTTAATAAAGGCGATAAAAACAAAAGTAAAAGATAAATATAAATTTTTATATTACTTTTCATAAATGTACAAAGTTCTAAAACTATTTTTAAGTTTAATTTTTTTAATATTTTTTGTTTTTTTATTTAAAAAAAATTCAAAAGTCTTTTCGTTATAATCATGATTTTTAGTTGGTTTATTTTTAATTAATTCTACGAACTGTGGATCCTCAGGTGGAACAAATTCTATAATTCCTTTAGGAGATAAAGACATAAAAAAATTAACTATTTTTTCTAAGGGAATATTTTTTGAGAGAAATAAATGGTGAATTAAAGCAAAAGCAATTAATCCATCAAATATTTTTGACCTACTTAAAAATGAATCTCGTTCTAAGTTATTAAAACCTAGATTGGGGGTTGGTTCTGTTAAATCCATATATAAAGGCAAAAAATTTAATGACTTAGTTTCTGCCCTTAAACAACTTTTTTGTAAACTTGCATAATCACTATCAACACCTAAAACATATTCACATCCATTATTGAGTGCTATTTCTGAAAAAATACCCTCATTACAACCTAAATCTATTAATTTTTGAATTTTATTTTGTTTTATAAAACTTATAAGAATTGTTTTTTTTTCATCTTCACTAATAGCATTATAACTATCTTTTGATTCATAATTCTTCCAATAGCTATCAATATTTGGATTTAAATTTGTTATTAATTTTTTAATAGATTCTAAAAGGTGAATAAAATTATTCTTTTTTAGGAGTTGTTTTTTACTTTTTTTTTTTGATTTAGAGTCAATTTTTTTTATCAAAATAGAATGTAAATGAATATTAAGTAATATCTTTAAATTAAAATAACTTCTTATTGGTAAAATTCTTGAAGTTGTGGAAATATCTATACCTTCTAAATTAAATTTTAAAATTTCTTGAAAATTTATTTTTGAATAATGTTCAATTAATAATGGTCCTAAAAACTGTTCACAAAACTGCTTATAACCTTGCCAAGGTTGATTTTCTTCATAGGAAACAATAGAGCCAAAATCTATAAATACTGGTTTTAAACCATTTGTAAACTGAACGTTGTATGGGGAACTATCAATAATATTGTAATTTTGTTTTAGTGCCTCAATATGTAAATCTAAATGAAATAATGAACATTTCTTATACAAAAAAAAAGGCCATTCAACTGGATAAGATATGAATTCTAATTTTTTATGAATTAAAAATAAATCATTTTTATAATTTGGAAATAGTTGAGTAATATTTTCTTCAGCTATGCTAGTTTCAATTATATTATTTTTATTTTCAAAATAAAATCTTGAATTTAAAATATCTAAATAATCTTTTTTTTTTTCTTCGATAATTCTCCTTATAATAATGTTATCAAAATCATAAACTTGATTTTGATAATCTCTGAATGACCCATTAATTTTTTTTAACATTTTAAAATAATCTATTTTTTTTGAAATTTATGTTTAAGTGTTGTTTTAACAATATTAATACCATACGGTATAGATTTTAAATGAGAAATCTCATCACCATAAAAAGTTGGCATGGGAACTTCTTTAATTTTAAAACCTTTATTTAACATGCAAACGATTATCTCAGTATCAAAGTGGAATTTATTAGAAAAATTTTTAAATTTAATTTTTTTTAAACTATCAACTCGATATGATCTAAAACCTGAATGAAATTCACTCATGGATGAATTTAAAATTAAGTTTTGGAATGCAGTTAAAATTTTATTACCTAAAATTTTATAAATAGGCATACCTCCTTTGTAAGCAGATAAAACACTATGCATTCTAGTACCAAAAACTGCATTGTATTTATTTTGTGAAAAGTTAATGAGTAATTTATTGATTTTATCTGATGGATATTGATTATCTCCATGCATCATAACAACAAAAGAAAAATTTTTTTTTATAGCATATTCAAAAGCTATTTTTTGGACACCTCCATAACCTAAATTTTTTTTATTATTTAACAATATTCCATTTAAATTGTATTTTTTTATTATCTTTCTTATCTTGTTTTTTGTGTGATCAGTAGATTTATCATTTATAAATAATAGTTTTATTTTTTTATCAAAAATTATTTTTTTGCTTATTTTTTTAATTACAATTTCAATTTTTTTTTCAACATTGTAACAAGGGAAAAATATTAAGGTTTTACTCATCTAAAATACAATTTAATTTTAAATACAATAGTCTTAAATTATTAATATATTAATAATTATTATGAAAATATAAAATACTTATAATATATATCTATCAATGAAAACTGTTCTAAATTATTATAACAAGTTAATTAATAATAATTATTTTATTTATTTATTAAGTATATTTATACTTATCCTCACCTATAAATATAATTTATTTAAATTTGCTGAAGCTGCTAATGGACCGTTGATGCCTTGGGATGGCGACAGGTATTTAAGACCTAATAATTTTAAAGAAATGTTAAGTGAGCAGTATTTTGTATCTTTTCCATTTTATTATTTTTTCGTTGGAATATTTAAAAAATATAATTTAATTAATTTAATACCAATTATTCAGTTTTTGATTTTTCACTGTTCATGTATCTTATTATACAAAACATTATCAAAAATCTATAATTCAAATATAGCATTTTTAACGTGGTTAATTATTTTGCTAAATCCAATTTTTTTTAAATGGTGCCACGCTATAAATCCACTGATTATTACTATATCGTTGTGTATTCTTAGCTTACACATTTTGTTATCAGAAAAAAGTAAGATAATTTTAACTTTTTTAATTTTATTATTACTACTTAAAAATGATGCTAAATTGATATTAAATTATTTAATACTTAACTATTTTTTTTTAAAAAAAGTATTTAATAGTAATAGTACAAAAATTTTTATATCTTTATTTTTAATAACTTTATTAATTGCAATACATCATATTTTAATTTTAAATTCATCAACATCTTCTGGTTTTATAACTGCAGCATCCTCCATTGAAGGTCATGACATTTTAAAACAGGGTGCAAAATTAATATTCTATAAAAAACAAATATTAGAAAATTGTTCTATTACTGAAATGAATTCATTAAAAAATCATTTTTGTATGATAATAAATTATCCTAAATACTCATTAGAACTTTATTCTAAAAGGTTAACTTATGGACTTTTTTGGATATCTCCTTCATTTTCTCTTCAATACCAAATTATATCAATATTAATGCTATTTTTTTATTATTTTTTTTTATTATTTGGATTAAAAAGTAAAAATAACATATTTTTATTAATTAATTTTATTTCACCCTTTATACTTACTTTGCCCTATATTTTGGATGGTGACCAAAGATTTATTACTCATTCATATATTTTTTTAACACCCCTAACAGCAGCAGGTTTTTATTTTTTTATAAACAAATTTTTTAATTTTTTAAATTATTATCGATAAGTTCATCTATAATATCATCGATGGTAAAACTTATTTTCCAATTTGGGTATCTTTTTTGAAATTTTGATATATTTGAAATATACCATTGGTGATCACCTACTCTTGGAATTTTTTCAACTTTGACATTTGGATTTAAAGATAATTTATCATTTATAATATTTATAGCCTCTAAAATTGAACAGTTAGAGTAACGTCCACCACCTATATTAAATACTTCTCCATAATTTGGTTTTTGATAAACTTTCCAAAATGCACTCACTAGATCATAGCTATGAATATTATCTCTAACTTGCTTACCTTTATAACCAATACAAGTATACTCATTATTCTTAAGTATCGACTTAACTAAATAAGAGAGAAAACCATGCAGTTTTGCACCCTTATGATTGGTACCTGTGATGCAACCTGCTCTAAAAACCGTCGTCTTTAAACCTAAATTTTTACCATACTCTTGGGTAATAATATCACCATAAGCTTTCGAACAACCAAATAAACTATGTATACAATTATCAATTGTTTGATTTTCATCAATACCATTATAATTTTTATTACTTTTTAAAATCTCATATCTATATTTTTTTTCAATTAATGGTAAATAATTAGGAGCATCACCATATACTTTGTTAGTAGATAAAAAAATAAAATTTGCATTAGGACAGTGTTTTTTAGTTAATTCTAAAAGTTTCAAAGTTGAAAAAGCATTAACCTCAAAATCTCTAATAGGGTCCTTATAAGCCCAATCATGTGAGGGTTGTGCCGCACAATGAATGATAAATTTAATATTTTTATTAATACTACTAAAAATTTTTTCTATTTTATTTGATCTTATATCTAAATCAAAGTGTTTATATTTTTTAGAATAGTTTTTTAAATTTTTTTTTGTTTTAAAGATATCTCCATCTTTTCCAAAAAAAGATTTTCTACTATTATTATCAATTCCATAAATTTCAAATCCTTTATTTATGAAGAATTTTGTAGCTTCAGACCCAACCAATCCACAAGAACCTGTTATTAATCCTACAGACATTATTTAAAATATTTTTTTAATTTTAATTTATTTTTTCTCATCCAAGAAATTGTATCATTAAATATTGATTCTAGATTTTCTTGAGGTTTCCAATCATAAATTTTTTTTAAATCATTATTTGATGAAACAAAGTATGGTATATCATATTTAGATGTTCTTTTTTCTCTCACAGTTGAAATTTTTATCTTTAATTTATCTTCGCACATTTTTATAAGTTTTTTAAGACTGATTGCATTTTTCCTACCACCCCCTACAGCAAAAATCATATTTTTTTTTCTTTGAAAATTTATTATTTGAATATAAATAAGTTTTGACAAATCTTTGATATGTAAAATATCTCTAACTTGATTTCCATATCCTCCAAAACCTATTAATTTAATACTTTTTTTATTTAATGCTTTCCAAATAAATAAACTAAAAAAACCCTGATCAATTTTACCAAATTGCCATGGGCCAGAAATTACACCACATCTATTAATTATATATTTTAAATCATATATAAAAGAGAATTCTTTTATTAATTCTTCTGAAGCATGTTTTGAAAAACCATAAAGAGTTTTTGGAGAGCTAACACTAAAATTTAAATTGATTTCCTTATTTATTTTAATTGGTTTTTTTTTTTTAAAATTTATAACTTTATGTAAGTCATTTAGTGAATATACTCTACTAGATGATATATAGATAATCTTAGATTTATCCTTTAAACATTTCAGCAAAATATTTTTAGTTCCTACCAAATTAGTGTTAAATACTCTTGATAAATCTTTATGAGAATTTTCTACTGAAGCTTCAGCGCAACAATCAATTATAAAATCAAACTTAGGTAAATTTAATACTTTTTTAACATCAGATATATCTATTTTAAAATTTTTTATTCCTTCTTTCTTTAATCTTAAGTAATTTAAATTTGAACCATTTCTAAATAAGTTATCTAATGAATAAACATTGAATCCTTTACTTTTTAAAAACAAACATAGATTTGAACCAACAAAACCACATCCACCAGTAACTAATATTTTCATAAAAAATTATTATATTATATAGTAATTTTATTTCTTTTAAGTCATTTATGATAAAAGTATACGAAAATAATATTTAATTAATTATAAATTATGTCTGTCTCTATAATTATTCCATGCCGAGATGAAGAAAAAGATATTGAATTAACTGTTGATCAAATATTAAAAAAAATAACAGTGTTAAACTTTGAAATAATTTTAATTAATGATTTCAGTTCTGATAATACTAAACAAATTTTAAAAAAAATTAGCTCGAAATCAGAAAAAATTAAAGTTTTAGAAAATTCCTCTAAAGGGTTGGGTGGTGCAATAAACAAAGGTATTGATGAAACAAGCAAAGATTATACATGTATTTTCATGGCTGACTCATCTGATGATATTGAAGATTTAAACAAATATTATGAAACAGCCCTAAATACTGAAGTAGATGCTGTATTAGGTTCTAGATTTATTTATGGCTCAATTGTTGAAGACTATCCAAAATCAAAATTGTTTTTAAATAGAATTTTCAATTATTTTGTAAAATTTTTATTTTTCTCAAATTATAATGATTTTACTAATGCCTTTAAATTATATAAGACAAAATCTTTAAAAGAATTAAGACCAATTGTGTCAGAAAACTTTAATATATTTCTAGAACTTCCACTAAAAATAATTAGCAGAAATTATAGATATAAAATTATACCTATTAATTGGCGTAATAAAAGAACTGGAAAAGCAAAGTTTAAATTAAAAGAATTGAGTTCTAAATATTTTTTTACTTTGATTTATTGCTTTATTGAAAAAATTCTTTTAAAAAAAACAAAAGAGAATTTCAAAGATTAAATAAAAAAATTGTTCTTATGATAAAAAAAATCTTAATTACTGGATCTAAAGGTATGTTAGGAAAAAACATAATTAACGATCAAAGATTTAAAAAATTTAAATTAATTAATTTATCTAGAGAAAAGTTTAATTTAAAAAATCAAAATAAAATGATTTATTTTCTTAAAAAATTTAAGCCTGATTTAGTAATTCATTGTGCAGCAAAAGTTGGTGGAATTGGTGATAATTTTAAAAACAATCTTAAATATTTTAAAGAAAATGTTGATATCAATAACAGCGTTATTTTATCAGCTAAAGAGGTGGGTATTAAAAAATTTATAAATTTTGGAAGCTCTTGCATGTATCCAGTGTCTGCAAAAAAACCTCTTAAGGAAAGCTACATATCTGTAAATAATCTTGAAAAAACAAACATTGGATATGCACTATCGAAAATTGTTTCCATGGAAACGTGCAAAATTATTAATCAAGATAAAAAATATAACTATAAAACATTAATACCATGTAACCTATATGGGCCTTATGATAATTTTAGCTTAGAAAAAGGTCATATGCTCCAATCTGCAATTAAAAAAATATATACAGCGAAGAAGAAGAATAAGCCTTCAATTGAAATGTGGGGGAGAGGAAATGCAAAAAGGGAATTTATGTATATAAAAGATCTTGTAGACTTTATATTAATCCTAATAAAAAAATTTGATGAGGCCCCAAATATAATTAATGTAGGCACAGGAAAGGAATATTCAGTAAATAAATATTACAAAAGTGTACTAGATATATTAAACTTTAATCCAAAAATAGTGCGTCTAAAAAATAAACCTGAAGGTCAAATGTCAAAAGTGCTCGATGTAAAAATTTCTAGAAAATTAGGTTGGAAAAATAAAACTCAGCTTAATGAAGGAATAAAAAAAACAATAAATTTTTATATATCAAAATATGAAAAAAAATAAATATCCATTAGCTGTTAATACTTGGGATGATAAAGAGATTCTAAAAATAAAAAATCTTTTGGATAAGGGAAAATTAACAATGGGTAAATATGTTAATCAGTATGAGAGGATGTTTGCAAAAAAAAATAAAAATAAATTTGCAATCATGACCAATTCTGGCTCATCCTCAAATTTGTTAATGTTTTCAGCTTTGCTTTATACTAAACAAAAAAAACATAAAATAAAACAAGGTGATGAGGTTATTGTTCCAGCTGTTTCATGGAGTACATCTTATACTCCAATATACCAGTTAAATTTAAAAATGAAATTTGTAGATATAGATCTAGATACACTTAACTATGACTTAGAGGAATTAAAAAAATCTATTACAAAAAAAACTAGGGCAATTCTTTGTGTTAATGTTTTAGGAAACCCAAACAATTTCTCTAAAATTAAACAAATTATTAAAAATAAAAATATAATTTTAATTGAAGATAGTTGTGAAGCAATGGGTGCTAAATTTGGTAAATTACATGTTGGGAATTTTGGTATTATGTCTTCATTTAGCTCATATTTTTCTCATCATATATCAACAATAGAAGGTGGAGTCATAACAACAGATAATAAGGAACTTTATCATATTATGCTGAGTTTGAGAGCCCACGGTTGGACACGTGATTTACCCGATGAAAACTTAATATTAAGAAAAAGTAAAAATAAATTTGATGAAATGTATAATTTTATCCTCCCAGGCTATAATTTGAGACCAACAGAAATAAATGGAGTTGCAGGAATTGAACAATTAAAGAAATTAAATAATTTCCTCAAAATTAGAAGAAAAAATGCAGCTACTTTCGTAAAATTATTTAAAAATAATAAGTTATTCAAAATACAAAAAGAAGTTGAAAAAAGTAGTTGGTTTGCATTTAGCTTTATAATTAAAAAAAGATCTTACAAAAAATTTAAAGAGTTAATAAGAATATTAGAAACTCTTAAAATAGAATATAGACCTATAATATCAGGAAATTTTGCAGACAAGTATGTTTCAAAAAAATATTTTAAAGTTAGAAATAAAAATCTAAAAAATGCTAAATATCTTGATAAATTTGGAATTATGATAGGAAATAATCCAATAGATATGTCACATATATTAAAAAAACTTAGTAATAAATTAAGTTATCTCTAACATTTCATCAATCAGATAATTAATATCATGTTTAGGGGTCCACTTAAGTTGTTTTTTTGCTTTTTTAAAGTTACCTCTTAATTGATTAACATCTGTTGGTCTAAAATACTTTTTATTGACACTAATTATTTCTTTGTTTTTTACAAATCCTTTTTCTTTTAGCCCTTTTCCTTTCCATATAATTTTCATATCAAGTTTCTTTGCAACTAATTCTGTAAATTTTTTTACTGAAAACTGCTTGTTTGTTGATATTACGTAATCATCAGGTTTTTTCATTTGCATAATTTTCCACATTGCAAATACAAAATCTTTTGCGTGGCCCCAATCTCGAATTGAATATAAATTTCCTAAAATTAATTTTTTTTGTCTACCTTTTTTTATATTAACCAGTCCCTCAACAATTTTTTTTGTTACAAATGTCTCACCTCTTCTTGAAGACTCATGATTGAATAAAATACCATTGCATGCATAAATATTGTAAGCTTCTCTGTAATTCTTAGTTACAAAAAATGAAAACACTTTTGAAATTCCATATACAGACTGTGGATTAAATTTAGTTTTTTCATCTTGAATTTTTTTTCCACTATTTCCAAACATCTCCGAACTTGATGCTTGATAATATTTAATTTTTTTATTTATTAATTTGATTGCCTCTAAAATTCTTAAAGACCCAAGAGCATCCACATCTGCTGTGTATAGTGGAATTTCAAATGATACCTTGACATGACTTTGTGCAGCCAAATTATATATTTCATCAGGTCTAATTTTTTTTATTAGCGTGAAAATGCTTGCAGTATCAGTCACATCTCCATAGTGCATTTTGAATTCTTTATAATTATAAAAAAATTTATCTACTCTACTAGTATTTATTAAAGAAGAACGTCTCTTAACTCCATGAACTATATATTTTTTTTTAAGCAATAATTCTGTTAAATAAGACCCATCTTGACCAGTAACTCCAAATATTAATGCAATTTTTTTTTTCATATAATTTAAATTTCGATGGAATTAACTTCTTTCAATTTATTTAAATATTATTATAAATATTTCAATGCAAAAAAGTAATAACGACATTTTAAATTTTATTAATAATCAAAAATATATACTAATAATAATTCTAATTGTCTCATTAATTATTTCTTATTTAATTCAAAAAAATACCTCCGTTCTTGGGCTAGATAAAGTTAAAATTGAAAAAAAAAGTCCAAAAGTAATATTCACTGATTATAACTATTATATTTGGTACAAGAGAAACTATAGCTCTGGATATATGAGTCTTATTATCGGAAGAGTATTCGAAAATATGGGTATTGAAACATTTAAAGATAATAAAGTTGAGCAAATTCCTAATCACAGGCAAACAAATACTTATGGCTTTTTTATTATAAGGACTTTAGATCCTATAGATGAGAATGTTTTTAATAAAAAATTTGAACTTGAAAAAAAAAATTTTATAGAACAGGAACTTGATATTATTAACGACTTTAGGTCTTCTAAAAAAGATAACAATTTACTAATCGAAAAAGAATATAATCTTTTCAAGATAGCAAATGCTAAAATTTATTTTAAAGAAAATAAAAGAATTAGAGAAACAACTCTATCCTATGCTAAAGAAATTATATTTAGATATAACGGTAATGAAGAACATAATTCTAAAAATATAAAATTAATAACCGAGGAAAAAGTAATAACAAATAATAAAGAAAAAAAATTATTTTATTATCCAGAAATTGTAATTTTAATTTTATATATAAGTTACTTTTCTTTATATTTTTTTATACAACTAATTAGAGAAAACGATTAATTTTTTTAAGTCTAAAAAAATTAGAGAAAAGGTGTAAAAAAATATGATTGAAAGCCAATTATTAAAAAAATTTCCACTCGGTAAAAATGGTAGAAATTGAATAATAAGTGAAGCTAAAGGTATAAAATATAAATAATTAGAAGAATTTTCATTTCTAAAAAAATTTATTAAATTTATAAAAAATAATTTATATAACCAAATGATTCCAATAATGAAAATTGCAAATCCAATCATTCCGGTTTCTGTTAATATTTGCATAAATATATTATGTGGATGAGTAGAGCATCCCTTTACTATATGTTGATATTTTTTACATTCAATTCTAAATGACTTAGGTCCTGATCCAAAAATTTTATTATCCAAAAATATATAGTAACTAGATATTATGTGATTAGTATGAGTCTCGGAAATCCAA
>CACEEO010000003.1 GCA_902558585.1 uncultured Pelagibacteraceae bacterium
AAATCAACTTTTAGATGATTTTTCAAGTATGCTTCAAAAAAGAGGTATTAAAGTTGATCGACCAACACCAATAGATTTTAATCAAAAAACATCCACACCAGATTGGGAAGCTGAAACAATGTTTGGCTGCATGCCTCCGAGAGATGTTTTGTTAACAGTAGGAAACGAAATTTTAGAAGCTACAATGAGTTATCGATGTCGTTGGTTTGAATATTTATGTTACAGACCACTTCTAAAAGATTATTATAATCAAGATCCTAACATGAGACACGAGTCTGCACCAAAGCCAAGATTAACTGATGCAGATTATAGAAACGATTATTTATCAGATAAAATAGGTGTCCAAAAAAGATTAGAGTGGACTGAAAAAAAATATTTTGTAACCACTGAAGAAGAACCATTATTTGATGCGGCGGACGTACTAAGATTTGGAAAAGACTTGGTTGTACAACATGGATTTACAACAAATTTAAAAGGAATTGATTGGCTAAAGAGACATTATAAAGATCACAGAGTACACGCAGTTAACTTCCCAGGTGATCCTTATCCAATTCACATTGATGCAACTTTTACCCCAATTAAAGAGGGTTTAATTATCAATAACCCACAAAGAAGACTTCCTAAAGAACAAAGAAAATTATTTGAAGATAATGGTTGGGAAATTGTAGACAGTGCACAACCAGCACATAACGAACCACCTCCATTATGTTATTCATCAACTTGGCTATCAATGAATGTTTTAGTTTTAGATCCTAAAACTGTGTGTGTGGAAAAAAGCGAAACTTATCAAGCTGAACAATTAGACAAATTGGGAATGGAAGTTGTGCCGGTAGAACTTAGAGATGCTTATGCTTTTGGCGGAGGTTTACATTGTTGTACTGCAGATGTTTACCGAGAGGGTGAACTTAAAGATTACTTTCCTAAACAATAATTATGGCAAAAATTAAAATTAAAAGAGAGCGAGTTAAATTCGCTTCTGATAATGTTGCTGGTGCCTGTCCCGAGGTATTAGATGCAATTTTAAAAGCCAATGAAGGAGATAGCACTCCTTATGGTAATGATCCGATATCAACTGAATTACAAGATAAGTTTTCAGAAATTTTTGAAAAAGAGGTAATTATTTTTCCAACTGCCTCAGGTACCGCAGCTAATGCTTTAGCATTATCCACAATGACACCATCTTATGGAAATATTTATTGTCATAAGATGTCCCATATAAATACCGATGAATGTGGTGCACCTGAATTCTATACAGGAGGAGGAAAGTTAGTTACATTAAACGGGGTAATGGGAAAAATAACTGCAGATGAGTTGGATCAATCAATAGGTGGAAAAGGAATTGTTCATCATACACAACCTTCATCAGTTAGTATTACCCAGGTGTGTGAAACAGGTGAGGTTTATCAATTAGACGAAATTAAAAAAATTGCAGAAATCACTCATAAACATAATTTAAATTTACATATGGATGGAGCCAGATTTGCTAATGCATTGGTATCTTTAGATGTAACTCCTGCTGAAATGACATGGAAATCGGGGGTTGATGTATTGTCATTTGGAGCAACTAAAAATGGATGTTTGGCAGCTGAAGCAATTATATTTTTTAAGAAAGAATTAGTAGGTGACATTGCTTATTTAATGAAAAGAGCAGGACATTTACTATCTAAAATGCGTTTTGTCTCTGCACAATTAGATGCTTACATTTCAAATGATGTTTGGCTGAGAAATGCAAAGCACGCTAATGCAATGGGTAAAAAATTAAGTGATGGTTTAAGCAAGCATAATGATATTGAAATTGCTTATCCAACAGAAGCAAATGAAGTATTTGCAAAATTTCCAAGAGAAAAAATAGAACATCTAAATTCTGAAGGTTATAAAATGAATGAAGAAGAATTAGATGGAAACGCGGTAAGATTAGTTGCTGCTTGGAATACTAAAGATAGTGATGTTGATGAATTGTTAAATATAATTAAAGTTAACTAGGATTTTCTTTTAAAAAATTAATATACTTTATAACTTCATCATACTGTTCATCAGGAATATCTTTGTAACTTGCATTAAATTTACTTTTTATGCAAATAGCAACATGAGCATAGGGATTTCTTCCTTTAGGGTGATTTGGATGGTCAGGTAACTGCCCCACTAAATAATCGCCAGCTTCCTGTATCATTTTCCAGAGTTTAATTGCGTTTTCTTTATTCAAACTATTTAAATCCTTGTAATATTAAACTACCAATCATGGACTGAGCTTGATCTCCTTAGATTAATTGCATCAACTTTAAAGCGCTTTTTTAATTTATTGAAAAGTGTGAACTCTTGGTATGTGTTAAATTTTTCAAACTTAGAAAGTTTGTTAAATACTCTCAAGACCACTTTCTTGTCATTGCATTTTCTTAAGTGACGTTCAAGCGCAATGATATGTTCTTTTTCGACCATGTAAGACGCAAGGTCAAAGTAATTAGAGCTTGGTTGATCAGGGTAACGTCCAGCAACAAGAGCTAATGTAAAACTTAAAGCTCTTCTTGTTCCTAAATCAATTAATTTTCGATAATCATAAACATTTGAAATAAATTCTTCTATATTCAAGCTTTCAAGTGACATCTTTTCAATACTTTCTATGTGCTTGCTAAGATTTTTGTACATATCAAGAAGATTAAACTCAATAGATTTAGGATTAATTCGCTGAATAAGATCTTTACATTCAAGACTCGGCTCATGATAAAGTGGCTTCTTTGTAATTTTAATAACTAAAGCACAGTGATAGTTTTCACTTAAATTTAGATTCCCTACATGAAAAAGCTTTGAGCTCCAGATATAAGAGGAAGAGATACCGGGATAAATATCTAAACGTTTTATTCCAATTTTTTTCAACACACCTTCTTGTTTTAGATTAGGAAAAATTTTTTTCGCCAACTTTTGACACACAGAGACTAAAAAAGAGTGACTTTTTGGAAAAATACTTATTGGTGGATATGTATTTTTAAAAGTATTAATTGGAGTCCAGACTGTTATTGAATTTTGACATTCTTTAATTCTATCAGTATGAATCACACCTTGTTCTGATTTGTCATTAGGCAAATGAAACAGAATGTAAGGTGGTGATACATAGTATTTTGAATATTCAAGTTTTGTTTCAAGGATATCTCCGACAAGAAGCTTAGTGAACTCCATTGCTTCAGAAGAAAATCTCAGAGACGAACGAATGCAAGATTTTGCTACTTCCTCTTTATAAGGTTTTATATTATTAATATAATCCTGGGATTTAGTTATAGAAATAAATTCTTTTATTAGTTCTTCTTTTTTTTCTACTACTTTTGAATGTGCATGCAAAGTTTCTTTAATATGTGCTATCTCAAGCCAACCATCACGATTCATACTAAATCTCCCTGAATAATTTTCCAGAGTTTACTTGCGTTTTCTTTGTTCATTAACTCTCAAACTATGATTTATCTCTAATATTTCAAGTTTCATTTCTAGTATCCATTAAAATACTTTAATAAAATTTATTGTCCCAAAGACTCTTTTGCTTCATCTACAGTATAATTGGTTCCATGTTGTTCATTGTATGCTGCAACTGCATCTGCGAAACTCCCATAACCCAAACCTTGAGCTGTTGCTTCTAGATCTACTGAAACACCAGCTGATGTTGCAGCCCTAATAGTATCAGCTACATCCTGAAGACTACTATTAGCAGCGGCTGCTATTTGACCAGCATCAAAGGAGGTTATCGAGCCTGACTGAAGTGCATTAATAATATCAACATTATCTTGATAGGCCGAAGCATATTCTTCAACAGACCAGTTAGCACCATGCTGGGCGTTTGCTAGATCTGTTAAATCAGAATAATTATTAATATCTAATCCATAAGTATCACCAAAAGATTTAGCAAAATCATCAAGCGTAAAAGAAAATTCGAATGACTGAGTATTTAAATTTAAATCATTTCCAATTTTTGAAAAATTATCAGAATTTGTTTTAATTAAATTGTTAAACTCTTCTAAATCTATTAGTTCCTTAAAATTTTTCATAGCTAGTTGCGCTTTAATCGATTCAATTTCATCTTGAGACAAAGTTATCTCAATTCCAGCTTCATTAACGATTGATTTTGGAATAGGGTTTTTCCAAGCATTAGCCCAATCACTAAGTTTCCAATCTTTCATTTCGGAGGCTGAAGCAACCATAAGGTTTATGGTATTTAATTTTACATTTAGCTCATTCTTATACACATTTAAAAATCTACTTACTGGAATATTAGAATTTTCTAAATTTAATATTTGTAGCTGGATCTCATTTGATTTAACATCTTTATTAAGTTTCATCGACTTAGTTATTTTTCCTAATATTTCCAATTCTTCTTGTTGAAAGTCATCAAAATTAGCAGTTGATAAATCTTGTTCAAATTTCTTTGGTATTTTATCTTTTTTTATATTTTGAAGCACAAATTCTGAAATTTTGTATCCACTTAATAACGCTTCAAGATTCTTATCTCTTAATTTTTCAATTTCTATGATAAATGAAGTTAAAAGCTCATAATCTTTATTATCTTTATTTTTTTTCAAATCTTTGGATAGAGTTTTTAAAATTTTATTGTACTCCTTATCAAATTTTTTTTTACTCAATCTCATATTTATTTTATCCTCAGTAAGAGATTTTAATTTAGAAATATTTTTCGAGATTTTATTATGTATTTTTATTAATTTTTTTTCTTCTTTAGAAATTTTTATAGTTGTAATTTCAGCCTGATTTAAGAGTTTGTATAATGTATAATATCTTTTAATAGCTGCTTCAGGAGTATCATTTAAAGTAATACCCAGAGCTTCTCTCATTGATTTTTTTGCTTTACTTAAGCCATAAAGTTTTCTTAAATCTTTTTTTGTTGAGGCTCCCACATTAGGATATTTTTCTTTAAATTTTTTTAATGATTTTTCACTATCCTTTAATTGTTGCATATAAAAATATTCAAAATAAGCCATTCCTAAGATGACTCTATCAGTATATTTTTCCATTAATCCTTTTTGAGTTATAAATATTTTAATAAATTTTTTGTTAGCAATAGTTTGTTTTTTATGAAAACTAGTAGCAGTTTTTGGAAACATTCCCTCTGGAGAAAAGTCAATTTTTTCAAAATTTCCAATATCATTTAGGTCATCTAAAAATATACCTAATTTAATTTCTTTTTCTGATCTTTCATTGCTATTGGCAATATTTAAATTTAAAAAAATTATAAGAATATAAATTATTATTTTTTTCATTATAAATTTATCTAAAAAATAAACTTTTTCTAATATCTATAATTTCTCTGATCTGTTTTTCTTTAATAGCATTCCAAGAAACAAATAAAGTACATAATTGATATAAGGCAAATATCTCATTTTTTTGATTTTGAGACAAATCACTATCTGCCTCTACATAGTTTTCAAAATAAGAAATATTATTTTTTGCACAGTTTAAATAATATTTACAAGCATCTGTTACTGTAGCGGTTGACCACCAGTTTGAGTCTTTAAAAAGATTAGATATTTCTTGATAAAAAGAACTTTTTTCAGAAATAATTAAATGCTTTTGAACATTTTCTGAAAATTGATCTAATTCAAATTGAATTAAAGCTAAT
The DNA here is from genome assembly GCA_902558585.1 of uncultured Pelagibacteraceae bacterium. Taxonomy (GTDB): domain Bacteria; phylum Pseudomonadota; class Alphaproteobacteria; order Pelagibacterales; family Pelagibacteraceae; genus Pelagibacter. The sequence continues at coordinate 5,612 of CACEEO010000003.1, forward strand.
ATCTTTTTTTCACTACTTCTCTTTACAAGTAGCTCAATGACATTTTTATATGACATTGATTGGATCTTGTTCCAATTATCAAAAAAATCATTTGGTGCTTTATTTAAATCTCCCATGTTTAATTATTTAAAGGTAACCAAGAATTATATAAAGGATTATCTTTATTGATTGGAAGTTTAATATTCTTATTTTGTCTAGAAGAATCATACACAGCGGTTACAAATTCTAGAGATTTTCTAGCATCTGATAAATTTACTTCATCACTAGGAGATCCATCTAGTTTATTTGCAATTTCTTCAAACATGCCTGCATACCATGATTTTGGTTCTTTTACTTTTGATAGCACTTCATCTATTTGTGCTTGAGTTATAGGAGCTCTTGGTAAAAAGTCCCATTTATCATCAGCTGGACTATATGGTTTATCTGGTGATGCACCAGACTCAGCTGTTAACCCCTCAAAACAAAATCGAAGTCTACTAGTATCGTTTGCAGCACCCAATGTAATTGAACTTGTAACTAGAGCTCCATTTTCCATTTCAATTGAAAGGGAAGCACAATCCTCAACCTCAATATCATTTACTCTAGTTGTTAATTTTGCAAAAACATTTGAGACAGGACCTAGGATCATACTCGCTAAATCATGAATATGAATAGAGTGACTTAAAATAGCTCCACCTTGTTCACCTTCCCAAGTTCCTCTCCAAGGTTTTGAATAGTAATCTTTTCCTCTATTCCAGTGAGTTTCTAAAGAAGCAACCAGTGGTTTTCTTGCTAAACCAGATTTGATTAATGCTTTTAACTTTGAAAATCCAAGACCATATCGATATTGAAATACTGGGAAAACAATCTTGCCAGTTGCTTTACTGATCTTTTCTAATTCGTCTACTTCTTTAAGACTTGAAACTAATGGTTTTTCACAAATCACATGCTTTCCAGCTTCCATAGCTTTTTTACAAGCAGAAAAATGCAAATGGGGTGGGAGACAAATATCAATGATATCAATTTCTTTAACTTTTAATATATCTTCAAAATTTAGAGAAACTTTTGTCTCATTATTTGATAGTAGTATTTTATCAATAGCTTCACGAGTTAAACCACATAATGTATGAACATTAAATCTCTCAGATACTTTTTGAAAATCTTCAAAATGTTTTGCCCCTATATTGGTCCCAATTATTGCTACTTGGTATTTTTTCATTTTTTTTCAGCTTGCTCTTGAGCTTTAATAGCAAGTTCCATTGAAAGATAAGTAAGATCCTGACGACATGCAGTTTCTGTTCTGTTTAAAACATCATTAATTAAATTACTAAAGTAGGGTTGTTTAACGTTAGAACAATCAATATGTTTCACCTCATCATTATTTGCTAAAAATAAATGATTACCTTTTTCTGATTTTGCTAAGTCTGTATATTTTCTTATTTCAATAAAACCTTTGTCTCCAAGGATTAACAATCTGCCATCTCCCCAGGTTGGAAGGGCATCTGGAGTAAACCAATCCAGGCGAATATAACCATGCCCACCATTACCAGTAAGGTTCACTTCACCAAAATCTTGAAAACCAGGCATATCTTTCTTTGTCGTATTTTCTACTAATGCATGGTTGATTTTTGCTTGATTTGAATTTGTAAAAACTAAAAATTGATGAATTTGGTGAGAACCAATATCGGTAATAATTCCTCCATAACTTTGACGATTATAAAACCAATCAGGTCTTTCATAGTTTCCTTGCCTATGTGGACCTGTACCAATAGTTTGTTTCACTTTTCCTATTTTGCCTTCATTTACTAATTCTTCAGCTTTAGCAACTGCAGCAACGTGAAATCTTTCAGAAAAATTTACAGACCATATCTTTCCAGTTTCTTTAACAGTGTTTTTTAAATTATTTAATTGATCTAAGGTAGTACAGCCAGGTTTATCTACCATAACATCTTTACCTGCTTTTAAAGCATCTATTGAATGACTAGCTCTATCTACAGGGATAGAAGATATTAAAATCATATCAATAGATGAGTCATTTAATATTTCCTCTTTATTTTCTTTTCTTTTAATATTTGGATATTTTTTATTAAATTCTTGAAGAGTTAAAGGATCCCCATCTGTCCAAAAGTATTTACAGCTACAACCTTCTTTGATCATTTCATCTAGCATATCGAAAATATGACCATGATCTATTCCGATTACTCCAAGGTTAAGTGTTTTTTTCATAAACTAATAAGAGCCTTTTTGTTTTGCACCTTTATAAAAAATTTCTTGCAAGTAATCATTTTCTTTTTTTCGAAGTAAAATACTTTCTTCATTCATTAAAGAATTAGTTCTATTTATAATTTCATGATGATGATATTTATCCTTTCCTCTTGCAATTTGAACACTATTTTTACCTAAGGTTTGTTTTACGTTTGTGCTAATATAACTTTGAATAACAAATCCTATTCTTCTGTCATTACTCTTATTAATGCCTGACCCATGTACTACTCTTGGATGATGTAAAGACATTTGACCAGCTTTTAGTTCTATAGATTTAACTTCGTCTTCAGGCACATTCTCTACTGTTTGTCCTCTGGTAAGCAAATTTCCTTCATTAAATTTTTCATTGTGATCTTTAATATTTATATGTGATTTAGGCCACATTTTCATACATCCGTTGTTTTCATTTGAGTCTGTTAATGCTACCCATGCTGTGACCCAATTATGAGGTTCTAATCCTATGTATTTTGCATCTTGGTGATAGCTTACAAAACCTTGCTCGTTAGGGTTTTTAATAAATAAAGTAGTGCTGCAAACTAAGATGTTTTTTCCAATAATACTTTCTACTGCATCTAAAATTTTTGAATTATGAACGATCGAATCAAGTTTTGGTGAAATTAAATGAACATTATATCTTCCCGACTTATCTATTTCATTCGGCATTTTTTTTTCAATTAATTCAATTTCCTCTCTTACTTCTAATGCTTCACTACCAGACAAAACTTCAATAGGGGATATGTACCCTTGGTCTTCATACTGTTTAAGTTGATTTGATGATAGATAAGTCATATTATTTTGAAAAGATTATATGAGCTCAACTATTTCTTCAATAATTTATGGCTGAAGTATTTAAATTAGGAATTACCGCTAATAACAATCAACCAATCAAGGAAGTAAATTCAATTGAGGTTTTGGCAAATAAAGGAATAGTAGGCGATCGACATTTTCATGATTTTAATGATCCTTACAATCAATTATCTTTAATAGAGTCTGAGAATATCGATGAATATAATATTAAATTTGGGCTTGATATACCTTATGTCAATTTTAGACGGAATGTTGTTACAAAAGGTATTCAATTAAATGATTTAATTGGAAAAAAATTAAAGGTAGGAAATGTTGAATTAGAGGGGATTGAATTATGTCGTCCGTGTAGACATTTGACTGAAATGCTTGATCAAAAAAATATCCTTAAAGAATTTATGAGAAAAGGTGGCCTTAGATGTCAAATTCTTTCTTCATCTAAAATAAATATAGGTGATAAAATACAGCTAATTAAAAATTAAGGCTTTGCAGTTTCATTAACTGTATTTTCATCAAGTGTTGCAGGCGCATCTGGATCAAGCTCTAATCCTGCAGGTGTAATTGTTGCTGGAACTGGTGTAAAAGTTGAGTCTGGATTTTCAACAGTATCTCTAACTTTCATTCTATATAAACCAAATCCACCAATTATTGCATGCGCAAAAATTAAAAAAACAAATAAACCATTTAAACCAAACCATTCCATAAACACAGAACATAAAATAGGACCACTAATTGCGCCTACACCAAAGATTAACTGCAAACCACCTCCAGCTGCTACGAATTTTGATTTAGGAACAAAGTCATTTGTGTGAGCAAGATTAAGTGAAAATAAAGGAAGACATAAACTTGAATACAGCCCCACAGTAATAAAGAATATAATCTTTCTAAAAGCAAATTCATCCATGTAATAAATATTTTGAATAGGATCATTTGAAGTTAGAATTGAAATAAAAGCTAAAAAACAACTTCCAAAAGTTGTAATAACAATTACTTTTCTTCTATCAAATGTATCTGAAAAATAACCAATTGGTCCTTGGCCAATCACTCCTGCAATTGTTGCAATAAATAAAAGTATTGATGTTTCAACCAAAGAAAATTTTGCAAGTGTTGCGTAAACAGATATTAAGGAAAAGAATGCTGCGTGAATGACACCAGTAAAGAATGAGCTCAATGAACCAAGTGGTGAAATCTTATACAATTCTTTGATACTTATTGTTTCTATCTTTTTAAATTTAGGGGCAGGTCTTTTAGTTAATAAAATAGGAACAAGCGCAAGAGAAAGTAAAATAGAAACTAGAATAAATGGTTCGTAGTCTTCTGGTTTGCTAACATTAAGTAGCAACATACCTATAGCTAAACCAAAATAGATTACCATCATATAAGCTGACAATAGTTGTCCTCTATTTTTATTGGTCGCCCTATCATTTAACCAGCTTTCAGTAACCACATAACAACTAACCAAACTTATACCTGTTATAAATCTACTAATTGTCCACATGAATGGATTTACATAAACAACAGCGATTAAAGCACTTAAAGATGCAAGTGAAGCGAATGCAGCAAAAACTCTTATATGGCCAACTTTTGAAACAAAGTTAGGTGTTGTTCTTGAGCCCACAAAGTAACCAACATAATATCCGGACATAAAGACACCAGTTGTAAAAACACTAAAATCTTCAAGTACTGATCGAATACCCATTACTTGCATTTGTAAACCATGCGCAATCATCATTACCCCTATCCCTATAAATAGAGCCCAAGACTTTTTTACTTCTTTTTGCATATTTATTTTTTTAAGTTAAATATTTTCTGGCTACGTAGTTTTGGTTTGTGTTTTTTTTATGGCCATTAAAGAATGAATTGCTATCGTGATAATGATAATGATACCTCCATAGATAGTCTCGTTAGAAGGCTGTTCTTTGATAACCATCCAAACCCATATCGGTCCAAGGATAGTTTCTAGTAAGAAAAATAGATTAACTTCAGCTGCAGTTATAAATCTTGGTGCTATGGTGACCAAAACAAATGGTATAGCTACACACATCACACACATTAAAGGTATATAAAAAAGATCATTATCCACTAGAGCAAAGTCTTTAACAAAGAAAAAGGCAAATATAGCAACGCATGACTTTCCAATTACAGCAGCAGGTACTAAATCAGTAGATTTTGCGTATCTTGCAATGTTTGCGTTACAGGCTAATCCAAAAGAAGTTATTAAACCAAACAAATCTCCATAAAAATTGCCAAGACTTAAAGAGTCGTAAAAAATATAAACACAAGCAATAAAAGTAATTATTATAGCAACCCAAGTCTTATTATCCGGTTTTTCTTTTAAGAAAATAGCTCCTAAGATGGCTGATAGCATTGGTGCAAGAGCCACCATTAATAAAGTATTTGCTACATTAGTATTTTGAATTGAAATAATAAAAGTAATATTACAAATAGAAAAACTAATTACATAAAAAATGCCTGGGTAACCAATTTTAAACAGGGCTTTTAAGAAATTATTTTTATAAAATAAAAGAAGACCGATTAAAACAACCACAAATGGTATTGCTCCTCTGTAAAAAAGCATCCCCCAAGTATCAATATTTGATAATCTAATTAATAAAGAGTCAGGAGTTATAAACATAACTCCTATAAAAGCCATTAACGAACCTTTTTGCTGGTTAGTTAAATTATTCACGCTTTAAGCTCTTTCCAAAAAGTTTTAGCTAAATTTTTTCCTGATAAATCATAAAGTGTTTTAAGTCCAGTTGGAGAGGTAACATTTATATCTCCATTGAGTTTTTGATCTATAAAATCAATTCCTGCAAAAAAAATATTTTCTTTTTTTAAATCTTTTGCAATTAGTTTTGAAATTTTAATTTCTTTACTTGTTAATTTGATAGTAGTTGGTTTTGCACCTTTACTCATATTACTTAAAATTGAACCTTTCTTTGGAACCCTTGAAATTGCACCGCATACTTTCCCATTAATAATAAAAACCCTTTTGTCTCCCTTACTTATTTTAGGAAGAAATTTTTGACACATGATATGATCATGTTTTTTTATAAATTTATTAACTAATTTTGAATTAAATTTAGTTAGTAAATGAATATCATTTCCACTGAAACTATGGATCGGTTTTAAAATGACTTTTTTGTTTTTTTTGAAAAATTTTTTTATTTCATCCATATTTTGAGTAAAAATAGTAGTTGGCATGTATTTTTGATATTTAGATGAATACAATTTTTCAGAAATATTCCTTACAGAGGTAGGATTGTTAACTATTTTAACTTTAGTCTTAATTGTATCCAAAATGTAAGTTGTTGAAATATACTCAAGATTAAAAGGTGGATCTTGGCGAATAAGAATAAATTTACATTTTGTTAAGTCTAGATTTTGTTTTTTTGTAATTTTATAGAACTTTTTATTGCTATAGTTAAATTTAATAAAAAAACCCTTAGCGGTAACTTTCGAATTAACAATTGATAAGTCTTTTGGATCGTAATAGAAAATTTTATATTTTTTGATCTGAATTTCGTTTGCTAAAAAAACGCTTGTATCCGTTAAAGGATTTAGTTTAGAAGGATGATTTCCTTGGACAGCAACAATTTTATTTATCATACAATTCGTCTAAATTTTCGTTTTTTGAAAATTTACTAATCATATGATCTGCGTTTGTTGTCTTATTATCAATTACTTTTTGTAGATGGTTTAGGAATACAGTCTCGTTATTCCCTTTTTTACTTAAAACATCTCTATTCTCTAAACCTTTTCTTGAAAGATCTAAAAGTGTAGATGACCAATGGAGAAGATCTTTACCCATTAATTGAGTATTAAATCCCTTTTGTGGTGCCTCTAGATAAGCGTTAATTATTTTATCGATGTCCCATGTTGAAATTAGTTCATGAACTTCGTCTAAATTTCCATAAAGCATACCTATATTGAAAGCTGGTCCTGCACATAAACAATCCCAACCACAGGTATCCATCGATCTTAATTCAATATACTTTTTTAATCTATTCTCAGTAAATATTGTGCTTAAGTGAGTTGTTAAGTCAGCTTCAGTTGGAAGTCTATTTCCAATTTCTTGGATTCTTCCTTCCATAAAATCCTTAAAAAGATATTTCCTACCTGAAATATACTGATTTTTATTTTGTATAAATAATATAGGAAAATTAATTACAAAATCCGCATATTTTTCAAAATTCATATTTTCGAAAAATAATTTAGGTAATCCACCTCTAGAAGTACTTTGCCATACTTTAGATCTATAAGATAAATAGTTACTATTTTTTTTCTCCACAATTGAGGAATTAGCAAACAAAGCAATTGCAATGGGTACAATTGAGTTTGCTACTCTAAATTTTTTAATAAAGTCCTCTTCTGAACTATAATCTATATTCAACTGTGTACCACATGTTCGATACATCATATCTAAACTAAGTTCACCACCTATAGGCATATCCTTAGTCATCAATTCATATCGTTGTTTAGGATTGTTTGGGATTTCACTTAATTTGGATATTGGATCGAATCCTGCACTTACAATTTTTAAATCTAATTTTTTTGTAACTTGTTTTAATTCAAACAAATAGTCTTGTGACTCTGCACAAGCTTGGTGCATATGGTTTAATTTATCTCCTGATAATTCTATCTGATTACCTGGTTCAAGAGTTATATTTTTTCCACCTTTATTGAGAGCAATTATATTTTCCTTTTCAAAAACTGGATTCCAGCCAAATTCAAGTAAGGCTGTAAACATTTCTTTTATTTTTGAATAATCAATCCTTTTATTGTCCGAATTATTAAATAAGAATTTTTCATGCTCGATACCAATTTTGAAATTTTTGGGTTCTTTAATACCCGATTTAAAATAGTTTATAATTTTTTCTTTTGAATCAATCATGCGCTGTAAGTAGTGATTTATAAATAAATTTAAAGATAATAATAAGGCTCTTTTGCGAATATTTTTTTAACTAATGGCTTAAAATCATCCAAAGTCATGCTTTTGTAATCAGGGTCAAAAGAGCATTGGTCATATTTTTCACAAAAATCTATAGTGTCTTGATAATACTTGTGGTCTTTAAATTTATCTCTTGCATTTCTGTCACCGCCTAAATGATGAGCGCTGTAGTAAGTTTGAAAAAGACCATGGTGTAGAACAATCCAATAAGTTTTTTCTGAAACATAAGGTCTTAGTATAGATGCGGCATATTGGGAATGATTCATTGGCGCTAAATCATCTCCAATATCATGTAGTAAAGTTGCAACAACCATTTCATCACTTTCTTTATTTTTAAAAGCTCTTGTTGCAGCTTGTAATGAATGTTCTAGTCTGGTGATTTTATAACCTTCTAAAGTAGTAGTTTGTTTTGATAAATAATTTAAAACTCGCTTAGCAGTTTGTCTTTCAAAGTTTTTCTCAAATTTTTCAAGAAGTTCATAATCTTCCTTAGTTCCATTTTTCATTTCAGTAAAATTAACTGTTTTCATAACTTAATTATTTGATCCAGTGCTTAGCAAAGATAACTGAGTTATTTTATTATCTCCTAATTCATCCACTAATTTAACAGGATATTCACCTGTGAAATAATGATCTGTTAATTGTGGATATGTTTCGTTTCTTTTTTCAAAACCAATAGCTTTATACAATCCTTCTATTGATAAAAATCTTAAAGATTTAGCTCCAATATATTCACAAATTTCATCATTAGTTTTATTTGCTGCTAACAATTCTTTTTTAGTAGGGGTATCTACACCATAGAAATCTGGGTATCTTATTTCAGGGCACGCAATTTTAACATGAACTTCTTTTGCACCAGCATCGTAAAGCATTTTAACTATTTTATATGATGTGGTTCCTCTAACAAGAGAATCATCAATAAGAATTATTTTTTTATTTTTAATTGTAGTTTGATTAGCATTTAATTTTAGTTTAACACCCAAGCTTCTAATTTTTTGGCTTGGCTCGATGAAAGTTCTTCCAACGTAATGATTTCTAATTAACCCATGTTCAAAATTCATTTTTAATTCTTGAGCAAAACCCATAGCAGCAGCATTTCCAGAATCTGGAACTGGAACAACTATATCAGCATCAGTATCATTTTCTTTTGCAAGTTCTCTACCAATATTTTTTCTATGTTCATATGCTGTCTTTCCTCCAATCAGGCTATCTGGTCTTGAAAAATATATATATTCAAATACGCAAGGCCTTACTTTTTTAACAGGGAAGGGCTTAACACTTTTCAGTTCGTTATTTTCAATTAAAACTATCTCTCCATTTTCAACTTCTCTAACAAATTTAGCACCAATAATGTCAAATGCACAAGTTTCAGAGGCTAAGACATAACTATTTCCAAGCTTACCAATTACTAGTGGTCTAATTCCATAAGGATCTCTAACGCCAATTAAAGAGTTTTGAGTTAACATCACCAATGCATAGCCACCTTGAATTTGAAAAATTGCATCAATTACTTTGTCAATTGTTTCTGGTCTTTTTGATTTAGCAATTAATTGAACAATGGTTTCAGTATCTGAAGTAGTGTAAAATATAGCTCCATCCTCAACTAGTTTATTTCTTAAAGCTATTGAATTAGTAAGATTTCCATTGTGTGCAACTCCAATTCCACCTGCATTGGTGTCAGCAAAAAAAGGCTGTATGTTTCTTAATATGTTATTTCCAGTTGTACTATATCTGTTATGCCCAATTGCATAATTTCCCTTAAGATTATTAAGTACCTTTTCTTTGTTGAAATTATCACCAACCAAACCAAATCTTTTTTCAGAATAATATTTTTCTCCATCAAAAGTAACTATTCCGCAACCTTCTTGACCCCTGTGTTGTAGAGCATGTAGTCCAAGTGCTGTGAGAGCTGAAGCATCTTTTGAATTGCTAATACCAAAGACCCCACACTCTTCCTTTAATCTTGGATTATAGCTCTGTAATTTTTTCTTTAGAATCTTGATATGTTTTTTCATTAGGAAATTCTTTTATCAGATAACTACTACCTTTTTCTAAATATGGAAAGACGTATGATTTGTTAAAATTTATTGGCCATTTATCATAATTATAAACGATATGAACACCGGAAAAGATACATACAGAAATAATGTAAGCTCTTATAAAACCAAAAAAGAATCCAAATGTCGTATCTAAGCCACCGATTCCTGTGTATCTGACTGCTCTACTGATTCCTTTATTAACTAATAGAACTAAAAAGATAACAACCACAAATATTACTATTCCCAAACCAACATCGAGCACATATTCATTATCAATTACGTCTTTTATATAGGGTTTAATTTTTGGAAATAGAATTAATGTAATTATGTATGCAAGCAACCATTTAGCCATTGAGAGAATACTTAAAATGAAGCCCTTTTTGTAACAATTTATCAAAGAAAGGATTGTTAAAATTAAATAAATTAAATCAATTATCGATATTGCTTTATAAAAATCTTTTATGATTTCGAACATTAAGATGATTTGCCAAAAGGTTTAATAATTAAGATTAATGCAGGAAGTAAAGTTAATACCGATATCATAGCTAATAACATAGCCAGTCCAGTAAACACACCAAAATAAATTGTTGGTATAAACTTTGATAACACCAAAATTGAAAATCCAAAAACAATCGTTATTGAAGTGTTTATTATAGCGACCCCCACAGTCGAATGACAAGTTTTTAATGTTTTGTTGTAATCCTTTATTTTATTAAACTCTTCTTTAAATCTGTAAATATAGTGAATACTATTATCTACTGCGATACCTATTGTAATTGCTGCTATCGTTATCGTCATCATATCCAAAGGTATTCCTAACAGTCCAATTATTCCCAGTATAAAAAAAGCTGCAATAAAATTTGGAACAACACCAATCAATGAAAGTTTTATATTTCTAAATAAGATTATGAACATTGAAAATATTCCAATCATAACCAATCCCAATGTTAAAATTTGAGATTTAAACAGACTTTGTAATAAATTATTAAATAATATTAATACACCTGCTAATTTATAATCCTTATCTTCTAAACCAAATTTATCTTTTAGATCAAAATTAATTTTGTTAATTAAATCATTTCTTCTTAAATCCTCCTGTGAGTCAATAATTCTTAAACTAATTCGAGCCTCATTATCTTTAATTGAAAGATAGGGATCAATGATTTCAGTTTTAATACTCTCAGGAATTTTAGAGTAAAGCACTCCCATTTCTAAAGTACCTAAAGGCTTATTATTATTTAATTGAGTAGCTACTTCAATAATTGATGAAAAAGATAGAACTTTACCAATTTCTGGTAAGCTATCTAAGTAATTATGAACAGATGTAATTAGATCAATTTTATCTTTGGTAAACCAGTATTTTTCATCATTAGTATCTTCTTCATCACCCCAATCGTCAAATTCATCATCTTTTTCAGATTTTTTCACTTTCTCTTTCTCAGGAAATTTTATAATAACCTCTAAAGGAGTGGTTCCACCTAGCTCCTCATCTATAAGTTTCATGCCCTTGTAAATTTCAGTATTTTTATCAAAGTAATTTATAAAACTATTTTCAACTTCAAGCTTACTTATTCCAGTAATACTGAATATTATAACTATTCCAGTTACTAAGAAGATAGAGTTTTTACTATTTATAGAGATTAAACCAAGTAAATTTGTGATTTTAGATTTCTGTTCTTTTTTAACTGAGATATTATTTGTGGGTGCAAAGTTTAAAAGGGTAGGTAGTAAAGTAAATGTAATGATAAATGATGTAATTAAACCAAAAGTCATCATCCAGCCAAAATCAATAATAGGTTTTATTTCACTAAAAATTAAAGATAAGAAAGCGAAAATTGTCGTTAGAACAGTATAAAGAATTGGCCAAAACATTTTTGAAGTGGTTAAAGAAATGATTTCAAAATTGTTTTTTGATGGAAAATCTTTTTTTAGTTGAAGAAACCTAGTACTCATATGAATATTCATTGCCATTGTTAAAATTAACATAAGCGCAATAAAATTTGATGAGATGACCGTAACCTTCCAACCTAGCAATCCAAGTAAACCCATCATAATTATTACAGAAAAAAGACAACTGCTTATAGGAACTATAATCCAAAGAAGGTTTCTAAAAACAAACCATAAAGTAGCAATTATAAATAAAAGAACTCCCAAACCAAAAACTATTATGTCGCTTTTGATAAAAGTCATCATATCATCAGCAATCATTGGTATTCCTCCAAGATATATTTTTCCAACATCGCCGTAACTTTGAATAACTTGTCTAATTTCTAAAATATTCTGGTGGTTTTGTTTTTTTATTTGATCTTTAATTAGTTCAACTTCTTCTTTTGATTTATTTTCTATATCTTCTAATTTTTGAGACTGTTTGATGTTAACAATAATTCCACTAGTTTTACCATCATCACTTATGACAAAATTTCGAAAAACAGGACTATTTAAAATTTCTTTAAAACCTCGATCTCTATCTACATCTTGATCTTTTAACGTTTTGAAGCTTTCTAGTCTTTCTTGAAGAGGAGCATCCGAATTATTTAAGAGAGGAATATCTAATAATGTAATTACACTATGGACCCAGTTAAGGCTCTGAATTTTATATTTTAAACTTAATAAATTATTAATTGATGAGTCAGTTACCATCCCTTCATTTGGTGTATAGGTAAGAATTAAAAACTCTTTAGATCCATATCTTTCAGAGACTTCTTTCAAGTATTCTAAATCTGGATCACCCTCTATTAATAGAGTTTCCGATGAAGCATCTAATCTAAAATTTTTTGAATAGTATCCAAAACTTAAAATAGCAATAATTAACAATACAAATATTGCTTTGGGATTTTTAAGGATAACGTTTTGATAAAAATGAGCTATCATTTAAGCTCTTTATATTGGAATTTAACTTGATTGAGTATCCTTAAATTTTGTAAATCTTTCTTCAAATTCAAGAGTTACATTACCAATAGGACCGTGTCTTTGTTTTCCAATTATAATTTGAGCTAAATGTGCAACTTCATTCATTTTTGCTTGCCACTCTGCATGCTCAACAGTTGCTTCTCTTGGCTCTTTTCTCTGTAAATAATATCCTTCTCTATAAACAAACATTACAACATCTGCATCTTGTTCAATAGATCCAGATTCTCTTAAGTCTGCCAATTGAGGCTTATGATCATCTCTTTGTTCTACTTGTCTAGACAATTGCGAAAGAGCTACAACAGGAACAGAAAGTTCTTTGGCTATTGCTTTAAGCCCCTGTGTGATTTGTGAGATTTCTTGGACTCTTCCATCTTTATTAAAAGTAGTTCCTCTCATTAATTGAATATAATCTACCACAATCATATCTAGACCACTTTTTCTTTTAATTCTTCTAGCTCTATTACTCATAGCAGCAATACTTATAGCTGGTGTTTCATCTATCATTAAAGGAAGATCAGCAATATCTTTTGATGTTTCTAAAAATTTATCAAATTGTTCGTCGGTAATTCTTCCTTGTCTTATATCGTTTGAACTAATTCTTGCTTGTTCAGAAATAATTCTTGTAGATAATTGTTCGGAAGACATTTCAAGTGAAAAAAAAGCTATAGTAGATTCTTTTCCACTTTCTTGTAAATTTTTTGCTGCATTGAATGCGATGTTAGTTGCTAATGATGTTTTACCCATTGAAGGACGTCCTGCTATAATAATTAAATCGGATTGATGCAAACCACCTAGCTTATAATCTAAATCTCGAAGCCCGGTTGGAACACCTACAATACCCCCTTCGTTTTTGTAAGCTGCAGAAGCCATATCAATAGTTTGTTTCAATGCTTGATCAAATTTCATTATATTTGAACTAGCCGAACCTTTCTCTGCTAAATCAAATAATGATTTTTCAGTTTTCTCGATGATATTTTGTCCATTTGTGTCAAGGTCGTTTACTTTAACGTCATCAACAGTTTGTTCAGAAATTTTAATTAATTCTCTTCGAACAAACATATCATAAATAATTTTAGAATACTCTATAGCTTGCCTAACTGATGTAGAAAATTTAGTTACCTTTACTAGGTACTCAGGGACGTTTAGATCATCTTTTTCCTCTTCAAAATAATTTTTTAGAGTAATTGGATTTGCCAGCAGTCCTTTGTAAATTAAATTTGAGATAGACTCAAAAATTTTTTGATGCATAGGATCATAGAAATTAGTAGCTTCAATGATAGTACTTATTTCATCAAATATTTCGTTACTAACAAGAATAGATCCTATTACGGCTTGTTCTGCTTCAATATTATTAGGTAGTTCTTTAAATTGATCTTTGACTATACTTAAATTGTTTTCCATGAAAATAAATTTACATGAAAAATAATTAAATCAAATTGTATATTTCTACTGGGGAAAAGAATGTATAATTATTGAATTGTATCAGCTGATGAAACATTGATTGTAATTTCAGCGTCAACTTCTGAGTGTAAAGAAATTTTAACTTTAAATTTTCCTAAAGCTTTTATTTCTTCAACTGGTTGTATCATTGAAGGCTTTATATCAATTTTGTTTTCTTCTTGAATAAGTTTTGAGATTTCAGTTGGTTTAACTGAGCCATATAATTCATTATTTTCTGTACTTAGTTTTTGTACAGAAAACCCTTTACCATTAATTTGTTCAGCAATTTGAGAGGCTTCTTTTTTCTTTTCGTTATCTTTTTTAGATAATTCAGCTTTAATTTTTTCAACTTCTTTTATATTTTCTTTTGATGCATAAAGAGCTTTTTTATTAGCAATTAGAAAGTTTCTAGCAAAACCTCTTTTTACCTCTATTACTTCACCAATAGATCCAATTCTTTTTACGTTTTCTAATAATATTACTTTCATTTTATATTAATGCTAAGTTTCTCGCTCTTTTGATTGAAAGAGAAAGTTCTCTTTGCTTCTTTTGAGAAACATTTGTTATTCTTGAAGGTAGAATTTTACCATTCTCAGATATATATTTTTTTAAAAGTTTAATATTTTTGTAATTTACTTCAGGGGCACCTTTAACTGATAATGGGCAAGTTTTTTTAAATTTATATTTGTTTGGTTGAAAAATACTTAATTTTGCAAAGTTACTCTGTTTACCTTTTTTATTTCCACTTTGTCTTTTTGGCATTAGTTTTTAACACTTTCTTTTTTTTCACTATCTTCTTTTTTTCCAAAATAGTTTGTTTCCAAATCAAATTTTTTTACTCGAACTGTTAGATATCTTAGTAATTTTTTATCTATAGCTTCATTTTTCTCTAATTCATCAATAACATTACCTTTACCTTTTATTTTAAAGTGTATGTAACTCCCTTTTTTATTCTTTTTAATTAGATAAGATAAGTTTAGTAATCCCCAGTTTTCAGTTTTAACAACTTCACCATCATTTTTTTCAACAATTTTAGAATATTTTTCTGTTAATTGCTTTAATTCACTTGGTGAAGCATCCTGCCTAGCTATAATTGTATGTTCGTATAAATTCATTTAAGTTCTTTAATAAAAAGTGAGGATATACTATTATAAAAGTTCAATTACAATAGTTAAAAAGGCAAAATAATTAGTTTTTTTTATATGTTTTCAGTAATTTTTCCAGGTCAGGGATCTCAAATAGTGGGAATGGGAAAAGAGCTTTATAATAAATTTAATATAGTAAAAGACCTTTTTAAACAGGCAGATGACACACTAAATTTTTCTATTTCTAGACTTATCCTGGAAGGACCAAAAGAAAAGCTGGATTTAACAGCTAATACACAGCCAGCAATATATTTAATAAGCTATTCAATATTTAATGTTGCGAAAAATGAATTTAACTTAGATTTGAATAAAGCAAAATATTTTGCGGGACATTCTTTAGGAGAATATTCTGCTTTATCATGTGCAGGCTACTTGGATTTTTCAGAAACATTGAAAATATTAAGAATAAGAGGAGACGCTATGCAAAATTCTGTACCTAAAGGGCAGGGAGGAATGGTTGCTGTATTAGGCTCAACAGTAGAAGTAATAGAAAAAATATTGTTAGAAAATAAAGAAAATTTAAGAGCACAAATAGCCAACGATAATTCAGAAGGTCAAATTGTTTTAAGTGGAAAAACAGAGGATTTAGAAAAGTTAATTCAAATTTTAAAGGATAATTCAATAAAAAACATCAAACTTCCAGTTAGTGCACCTTTCCACTGTAATTTGATGAACAATGCTACAAAAATTATGACAGAGGAATTAAATAAACTTAATTTTAAAAATGGACAAAATAAATTAATTTCAAACGTTACTGCTAATGAAATTAAAGATCCGGATGAGCTAAAAAATCTATTGATAAAGCAAATAGAAAATAGAGTTAGATGGAGAGAAAGTGTGATTAATATGATAGAAAATAATGTAGACCATTTTATAGAAATTGGACCTGGGAAAGTTTTGTCAGGTTTGGTAAAAAGAATTAATAGAGATGTAAAAATTGATACAATAAATAGTCAAAATGATATTGAAGGTTTAAAAATATGATAGATTTAAAAGGTAAAAATATTATCGTTACAGGTGCTTCAGGTGGAATTGGAAATTCAATAATTCAAAAATTAAATCAAGCAGGAGCAAATATTTTAGCCTCGGGTACAAGAATAGAAAAACTCGAGGAACTTAAAGGTAAATATGGAAATATTAAAATATTAAAGTTTAATATTTCTCAAAGCGATAAAATTGAAGAGTTTATTGAAAACGCAACTAAAGAACTTGGTGGCAGTTTAGATTGCATAGTTAATAATGCAGGCATTACCCAAGATAATTTAGCAATAAGGATGAGCCTAGATGAATGGAAAAAAGTAATTGATGTTAACTTAACATCAACTTTTTTAATGAGCAAATCAGCAATTAAAAAAATGCTTAAAAATAAATCTGGCAAGATTGTTAATATTACGTCAGTTGTTGGACATACAGGTAATTTAGGACAGGCCAATTACACCGCTTCTAAAGCAGGTATAATTGCAATGTCTAAGAGTTTGGCAATAGAATATGCGAAGAAAAATATAAATATAAATTGTATTTCACCTGGTTTTATTAAAACAGCTATGACGGATAAATTAGATGACAAATTTAAAGAGGCTATAATATCAAAAATTCCTTCTGCCCGACTAGGAGAGCCAGATGATATTGCAAATGCTGTACTTTTTTTATGTTCTAGTCACTCAAGTTATATAAATGGAGAAACCTTGCATGTTAATGGGGGCATGTATATGGCTTGACAAAATAGGTTTTTAAACTAATAAGAATTTATAACAAAAAGGATCAATATGTCAGAAGACGTTTCAAGCAAAGTAAAAAAAATTGTAGCAGATCACTTAGGTATAGATGAAGCAAAAGTAACTGAAGAGTCTAGTTTTATAGATGATTTAGGTGCTGATAGTTTAGATACAGTTGAATTAGTGATGGCTTTCGAAGAAGAATTTGGATCTGAAATTTCAGACAGTGAAGCAGAGAAAATTTTAACTGTTGGAGATGCAGTTAAGTTTATCGAAGGAAAAGCTAACTAGAAATTTTAATGCCATCAGAAAAAGATGGAGTAATGATAATCTTATCTTCTCCTTCCGGAGCAGGTAAAACAACATTAGTCAAAAAATTATCCGAAAAAGATAATTTTGAAATTTCAATATCACATACTACCAGACAACCTAGACCTAATGAAAATCAAAATGAAGATTATTTTTTCGTTGATGAATTAGAATTCAAAAGGTTAATAAAAAATGAAGAGTTCCTTGAATACGCAAAAGTTTTCAATAATTTTTACGGTACAACAAGAACACCAGTAATAGACAAGCTTAACAAACGCAAAAATGTTCTTTTCGACATTGATTGGCAGGGAGCAGATCAAATTAAAAATAAAAAACTAGATTATAAATTAATTACTTTTTTTATATTACCTCCAAGTAGAGAAGTTTTGTTTGAAAGATTATCCAAGCGCCATGCAAGCGATAAATTAATAGCAAAAGAAAGAATGAAACAATTTGAAAGAGATGTATTACATTGGATAAACTATGATTACGTTGTTATTAATAACGATTTGGATGAATGCTACTCCAAAATTACAAATTTAATCGATGCTGTACTTAATGATGGCTCTAAAGATTATGATCCAGACTATATAAGAAGCCACGTTGAAAAATTAACTTCTTAAATTTTCGTATTCATATGCTAGTTTATAATAAGTATCTAAATTAAGATTTTGTGGCCTTAAATTTAAATCAATTTTAAGTTTATCTAAAACTTTTTGATCTCCATTAAAGAGTTGATTAAAAGGTTTTTTTATCATTTTTCTTCTTTGATTAAAAAAAATTCTTGTAATTTTTTCTAAATTTTTTGGGTCTTTAATTTGAATATAATTTTTTTTAGGAGAGAAATATAATAAAGAACTGTCAATTTTTGGCATTGGCAAAAAAGATTCAGGTCCAATATCACATATTTTTTCAATATTTAGTTTCCAATTACTAATAATAGACAATCTTCCATAACTTGAGGTATTAAATTTTGCCACAATTCTATCAGCTACTTCTTTTTGAAACATCAAGATTAAACTATCAAACCAAAATTTATCTTTTAAATTTGTAATCCATTTACTTAAAATTTCTGTTGAGATATTATAGGGTAAATTACCAAATACAGTCACACTTTCTGTGAATAAGGAAGTTTCATCTATATTTAAAACATCATCATTAATTACCATAAGCTGACTTTGAAAGTTTTCCTTAAGATTTTTTGCCAAGTTATTATCTTTTTCAATTACAATAAGTTTTTTTGGTTTTTTTTCTAGAATCAATGATGTTAGATTTCCTGTTCCAGGACCAACTTCTAAAATATTCTTATTTTCAATTTTTGCAATATCTACAATTCTTTTTAAAATATTTTTATCTATTAAAAAATTTTGACCTAAACTTTTTTTCGCTTTAATCAATGTATTTATCTAAAAATAAAATTGCTTTTTTTAAGCTTAGAGGGTTTGAAATATTTTTTCCTGCCATTTTTTCGTTTGGCCCATGATCTGGTGATACTCTCAGAAAAGGCAAACCTAATGTTATATTAATAGCATCATATTCAAATAAGGTTTTTAAAGGAGTTAATACTTGATCATGGTACATTCCTACAACAACATCATATTTTTTTCTATTTTGTTTGAGAAAAAATGTATCTGCAGAATAAGGGCCATATACAGAATATTTTTTTTTATTTTTAAGAAAATTAATAGCAGGTTTAATAATTTTATCATCTTCGCTAAAATTAGATATACTTTCGCAATGAGGATTTAATCCAAGTACAGCGATTTTAGGTTTCAATTTAAGTTTTAACTTATAAAACTTAGTTATTAGTTCAATCTTATTAATAATATTTTTTTTATTTATATTTTTGCTTACAAGTTTTAAAGGCAAATGAGTCGTAATTGGACACACAGATAATTCTTTATTATAAATTAACATAGCTTGATTATTAATACTAAAATTTTCAGATATAAATTCTGTAATACCTAAATATTTTTTTTTTAAAAAAGTTTTTTTATTTATTGGTCCATTAATAAATTTTTTTATTTTATTTTTTTTTATTATTTCAAAAGCTTTTTTAAAACAATTACTAATATACATATTAGATTTAGAGCTTATCTTTTGAAATGGTTTTGAGGATTTATAGTTAATATTAATTAAATTTACCGATTTGTTATCTAGTTTACAATTCTCTAAATCTTTTTTTTTTAATAATTTTATATTTTTCTTAATTTTAAGTTTATCCATTTGCATTCTAACTAATTTATTAGACGCAATTAATATTAATGGACTTTTTACTTTGAGTTTTTTTATTGATTTAAAAAAAATTTCTAAAAAAATACTATTTGGTTCACCTGTTATCAGTAGTATAGGTTTATGTTTCATTTATTATAATATTTTTTTTTAGTCTATTAATAAATAGATTGGAAAATTGATTTATTTGTTCATTCATCTTAATATTTATTACCTTAGCAATTTCTTTTTCAGCATCAGACTGTTTTTTTTCATCTTTATAATCATTTATTTTTAAAATTAAAAAACCACCTTGTACAGATATTGGATTTGTATGTGAGTTTATATTTATAGAATTTAACTCTAATAATATCTTATTAGATATTGCCGTCTCATTGATCCACCCTATTTTTCCACCTATTTCAGATGACTCTGCTTTGCTGTACACTAAAGCTGTATTTTCAAAACCATTTTTTTTTATAGATGATTTTATTATATTATATTTTTCACTAAAGCTTTCATCATTATCTAAAAAAAACAAAATTTCTGAAAGATCATAAATTCTAGTTTTTTTATTTTTAATGTCTTTAGCAATCTTTTCTTTATCAATTATTATTTGATTTTTATATTTTGAATAAATAAACTGTTTCCAAAAAATATTTAATGTTATTTTCTCTTTAATCAGTTTAAGCTTTATATTATTGTTTTTTAAGTGTTCTTTGAATTGATCAATATTATTTAAACCAATATTATTATAAGTATTTTTAACCAATAGTTCTAACTGCTCATCATTAATTTTAATCTTGTCAAAGTTTTTTAGTAATTCAATTTCTTTAATTTTTTCTTTTATTAAATTGTTTTTTGCTATTTCTAAAATTTCACTTTGCTCTAACTCTTGTATTTTTGGATTAACTAAAATTAAATAATTAATTTCATTAGAAATATCTATAGTTGTTATTATTTCATCATTTACTTTAAATAAAATTTTATTTTCAGCTGTTACCCAAGAGCTTATGTTAAAATTTAAAATAATAACAAATAAGAAAAAAAATCTATTAAACATTTTAGTCTTTAAATAAGTTTGTTTCGTTATGTTCATAAGTGGTAAATGGATATAATGTTAGTGTCAGTAATAAATTTTCGCTTGGTTTAAGATCTCTGTCAGAATAATAGTTTTTTTTGTACTTAATACTGGCTATTAGACAATCATTTTTATACTCATACAACAAATCATAAAATTCAGTTAAATTAAGCTTTCTATTTCTTCTTGTATTAAATGAAATTAAATTACTATCATTTATTTTATAAACCGTGCTGTTTTCTAAAAAACTTTCATTACCTGTTAATCCATCTTCTTTAACAAAGTTAAAAGTTGTTTCCAAATTGTTAAAAATTAAGTTTGTACTTACAGAATTATATTCAAATTTTTCATAATTATTGTCGACTCTAAAGTCATAATCAATATTAAAATTTTTTGAAAATTTACTTTCAAATGATCCAAATAAGTTTGAATTTTTTTTGTTAAGACTTGAACTTTCTGGAATAAAATTTTCTTCTGAGTCTCTAAATGCTGTTGCTAATTTAAATTCAAAATATTTATTTATATCATCTAAACTTTCTTTTCTATAGTCTAGACCAAGTGTTAATGATCTACCTTTTTCAAATGAATCGTCAAATCCCAATCTATTTATACTAAAAATATTATCTACGTTTACATTTTTTGAGGCAGCTGAATAATTTTTCATATCACTAGGATTAAATCTAAATGAAATTTTTGGTGTTAAAAAATTATTAAAATCTCCTTTAGTTTTTTTTAATGGCAGTTTCGAAGCAATCTCATATATATTCATTAACTCAATTTGTGGGCTTGATTTATAGTCACTGTCTTTTTTACCTAAAGTATTTGAGTTTTTAAAATGCACATTAAGATTAGTTACAAAACCTGATTTAGAAACTTTATCGCTACTTTCGTATTTTAAATTATTTATAATTTTTGATTTTAGATTATTTGTATTTTTTAGATCATTACTTCCTGAGGATGAAAACTCGAGATTTCCATTAAAATACTTAGAATAAATATTTTTATTAAAATCATAATAAGGCAAAATATATTGATACTTGTCATTATCGCTTTGCCCTAAACTTTCAAATAGTTTTGTACCAGTGTTGAAATTAAAATTTTCATGATTTAATGATAATTTTATTTCAGAAGTTAAATTATTTTGACTTGAAGGTTTCAGCTCTGTTTCTGGTAAATTTGTATCAAAGACTTTAAGGTAAGTGTCATTAGTTACTTTTTGTAAAGATAAATTTAACTCACTATCTATATAATTTTTAAGCTTCAGGTTGGCATAATATTTTGCAAATAAATGACTAATACTATTTTTATTATCAGAAATTTTAGATTTATATCCTTGTGTTAAACTAAAATCAGCAATGAAGGATGAACTTTCATTTTTTTGTCTATATTCATTTTGATACATTTTAATACCATTATTAAAAAGTGTTGGTTTAAATGTGATATCCTTGTTTGGAGAGATAACATGAAAGTAAGGGATATGTATAGAATCTCCCAGTTCATCAGAACTGTTTATTTGCGGTTTTAGAAAACCACTTTGTCTTTCTACAGATGGATCTGGATGAAAAAATTTTGGAAAATATAAAACTGGGAAATTATAAATTTTTAATACAGCATTGTCATAAATAAGTTGTTTTTTATTTTTATCATGTTTAACTTTACTTGCTTGAATTGACCAAGGCGGACAGTTATCACTTTCTTTACAAGACGTAAATACACCTTTGTTTACAGTTATTATATTATCTATTTTTTTCGATGATATACCATAAAGCCTTGGGTCATTCTCAGGATTACCAAATACAGTATTATGAATTTTTATTTTTGTATTTTTTGCTATAAAATTTTGAGATTTTAAATTAATTATTCCACTTGAAAAATAAAATCGATCACTATTTGGTTGGTTATAGTTTGTAGAAACAATGATATTTTCACCTTTCAGCTGTTCTTTATTAATTTGATAATTAAACCTTTCAAGATTATAGAGGTTTGTTTTATCAGTTATTGTTGTTTTTTTTTCTGAACTTAAGTTCATAATTTTTTTTAAAAATGTTACATTCTCTGATACAAAATTATATTTTGAATGAACTTCAGCTGAAGTTTTTCCTTCCGTAATAATTTTTTCTTCATTTAGATAATAAATAATTTTTTCAGTATTTATTGTGTAATTTTCGATTTCATTTTCTACTATCACATTATTTTTTGCGCTAAATAAATTTTCTTTTAAATAATATTCAAAATCTTTTGCAGTAATTTGTGAGCTATCCTCTAAGTCAACAGCTTTAGAATTGTCGTATGTAAATATTTGATCTTCATTTCTTAAGTATTTAATATAGTCACTATATAACTCTATATTCTTATCTTCATCTTTAACTTTAACATTGCCTTTAGCAGTAATTAAATTTAGGTTTTTATTATATTCAAAATCACTCGCAGTGATTATTATATTATCAACTAAACTTACTCCTCGTGAATTATTTATAGTAAAAATTATTTGATTATTTTTATTATAAATCACTTCATCTGAGTAAATTATATACTTATTAATTGTATCGTTAATTTTTACATTACCTTTTGCGTTTAAAATATTTAATTTTTTATCATATTCAAATCTATCAGCATCAATCACAATTCCATCATCAGAAGTTGCAGTTCCTTTTTTGGATCCTATAAATTTATTTCCATTTTCTAAAATTTCTATTTCAGTTACATCAAAATTAAATTGTTCCCCTGCAAAACAATGAGTAACAAAAAAAATGAAAAACAATAATAAAGTTATTTTATTGTAAATATTATTTCTCATTTATTTTAGTAATTATTGAAAGATTTATAACGGTTAAAATAAAAATTGGAAAAAAAATTGACTGACTGATTGAAATTTTTTCAGTGCTCCCCAATACAAAAGTGAAATTGTTTAGATAATATATAATTACTGAAAAAAATAAACCAATAGAAATCTTGAATGTTGAGCTCTTTATTTGTTTAATTCTAAACATAATAATAGCTGCAAATATTGAAATTAATAATAAGTATAAAGGAGTAGTAGCTAATTTTAGTAAATGTAGGTCTATATCAATTATTGAATAATTTAAATTTTGATAATTAATTCTTAACTTATAAAGTTCAAATAAATTTAATGCTGACAAATTTGAATATAAGGTTTGAATTGTTTTAAGATCGAAATTAGTTTCTAATTTGATGCTTTTTTTTTCTACATAATTGTTTTGATTATATATTCTTGCATTTAATATTTCCCAATTTTTATTTGAAATATCTATTTTATCGCTTTTAATATTTCTAATTATATTAAAATTTTGGTCAAATTCGGTAATAAAATTATTAACTAAAAATTTTTCATTAACAGATGAAGAGTTGGTGATTATGATTTTGCTATTAACTTTATCCTTAATCCAGAGACCATTATTTGTAACTACAGCAAGGTATTTTCCATCATCAGCATAATTGGATTTTAATTCTAAATAAAGATTTTTAAAATTTGATGATAAATTATAAAAAATTGAAACTATGAACAAACCAGTAATAAATGATAGTACACTTGTAATTACTAATATTTTTGTATTTTTTAAACCAGTGTACTTAAATATATCTAATTCTTTATTTTCAAATAACTTAATAAATAATAATTGAATTGTAATTAATAAAATAAACGGAAACATTTCAAAAATTAAAGCTGGTGAATTTAATAAAGATAAAAAAAGTGTAAAACCAATAGAAACATTTTCATTTTTAAAAAATTCTAATTCAGTCAATAAGTTCAAAATAAAAACTAAACTCAAAACTGTTGAAAAAACAAATATTAAAGATTTAAAAAAAATTGAGCATATAAATTTTATATAAACTTTCATTTAGGCACTCTTTAAATTTGATTTAAATTTTTTAAACAAAAATAAATATATAAAAATTAATAAAATTAATGGTATAGATATCAAGCTTAAATTTTGTGTCATAGATTGTGATATAAATCTTATAGTGGTCTCAGAAAAAATAATTACAACCATTCCTATTAAAAAAGTTAAGACCCTTAATTTTTGATACTTTGAGTTTTCTTTTGAAATTAAAATTAACAAAAAAAGGCACTAGTGATAGTATAGGAATATAAAACGGTATAATGAATCTTTTATAAAATTCTTTAAATATATTATTAATATTACGTACATTGCAATTCTCTATACTTTTACTAGCTAGTCTAAAATTATCTTCATTAAATTTGTAATAGTTGTTAATACATTTAATAATTTTTGTAGATGAGAGTTCCTGAGTTTTTATATAGGTAGTTGTATTTGATTCAAAGTTAGCTAATGAAAAATCAGATTTAGAAAACGAAATGTTGGTCAACTCTTTATTTTTTAAAGTAATAGTAGCCCCATCATAAAGAACTAAAATAGGTATGCTATTTATTTCTTTAAACTTACCTTTTGAAGCATATGTAATTTGAAAATGATTTTTATTTAGTTCTTTTTTTATATAAAGATTGCTTAGAAATCCATTTTTGTCTTTTTTATCTGTATATATAGTTACACCTTTAATAGTGTCATTAAATTTTTGAGGTTTAACAAAATTTCCATAAAAATTTACTTCTGAAGTTCTTAAAAAAGATCTTGCTAAGTCTTGAGAATTAGGAACTACAAATGATGTAAACAAAACTTGTAAGATTGTTAGGAATATTGATATAAGAAAAAAAAAGTTTATTATTTGAATTTTGTGTATTCCAAAATTCCATAAAATCATCAATTCATTGTTTAATTCATATTTAATCGTAACATAATAAAGACTAAAAAATAATACGAATGGAAATATTTTGCTTATGATTTTAGGGAAATTTAGTAATGAAAAATTTAAATAGACCAAATAATCTCTTCCATCTTCAATCATTATATCCAAATAATTGACTGCCTGAAAAACCCAAATTACGACACTTGCGCTTAAAAGTGCGATAAATAGAAAGGTTAAGTAGTCTAATAATAATTTTCTAAATAAAATTTTTTTCATTGAATTATGCCATTTTTATTCTTATATAGCATCCATCGCTCATAGAGTGTATTTAAAATTTATGTCAATCACAATTAATTATAATACTAAAACTTTTAAAAAAAACTCATCAAATTATATATTATTTGTTGATGAAAAATTTAACATATCTAGATTAAAAAATTATATTTCAAATTCAGAATATTCGATTATTTCTGATTTAATTAAATCTAAAGATCTCAAAAAAAAAATAATTGCTTTTGATATAAGCTCTAAGAAAAAAATAATTTTAGTATCCTTAAAAAAAAGTCTGACAAATTCTGAGATAGAAAACTTAGGTGCAAAATTTTATGATTTAAATGAAGACTATAAATTAAATAACTTAATTATAAAATCCGATACTATTCTCAATAAATCAAAAAATGTAGTTGGGTATTTTTTGCATGGATTAAAGTTAAAATCTTATAAATTTGATAAATATAAAACTAAAAAAGATAAAAAAATTATTTCTATAAATATTTTGGGTAAAAATATCCCGTCAGTAAAAGAAAAAGTTAAATTCACAGCTGTAGAGAAAGGCACTTTTTATGCAAGAGATTTAGTTTCAGAGCCTGGAAACATTTTACACCCAGATGAATACGCTAAAAGACTTAAATCATTAAAAAAAGATGGCTTAAAAATTAATATTTATGATGAAAAAAAATTAAAAAAATTGGGGATGAACACATTATTAGGAGTTGGTCAAGGAAGTATTAGAGGATCATATTTAGTTACTATTGAATGGAATGGAGTGAAAGATAAATCAAAGCCTTTAGCCTTTGTTGGAAAAGGTGTTTGTTTTGATACCGGAGGAATATCTCTTAAACCAGCAAAATTTATGGAAGACATGACATACGACATGGCAGGCTCTGCTGTAGTAGTTGGATTAATGAAAAGTTTGGCGCTTAGAAAAGCAAAAATAAATGCAGTGGGTGTTGTTGGTCTAGTTGAAAATATGCCAGGTGGCAACGCTCAAAGACCAGGAGATATAGTAAAGTCTTATAGTGGGAAGACCGTAGAAATTTTAAACACTGATGCAGAAGGAAGACTCGTGTTAGCCGATGCTTTAACTTACACAGAAGAAAAATTTAAGCCAAAATTTATAGTAGATTTAGCAACTTTGACAGGAGCAATTATTGTTTCTCTTGGATCTGAATACGCAGGTCTATTTTCGAATGATGATAAATTATCAAATCAGTTAATTAAAGCAGGAGAAGAGGTGGAAGAGAAAGTTTGGAGAATGCCTTTAAATAAAAATTTTGACAAACTTATTGATTCTAAAAATGCTGATATGCAAAATATTAATTATGTTGGGGGAGCAGGCTCTACAACAGCAGCGCAATTTTTACAAAGATTTATATTAAACAAAACACCCTGGGCACACCTAGATATAGCAGGAATGGCATTTTCTAAATATGGAGGAGCTTTAAATTCTGGTGGTGCAACAGGTTACGGAGTGAGATTATTAAACAAACTAATAGAGGATCATTATGAGTAATTTAGAACAAACATTGTCAATTATAAAACCAGATGCAGTAGAGAGAAATCTAGAAAACGAAATTAAAGAAATGTTTAAATCTAATGGTTTTACAATTTTAAAAGAAAAAAAAATCCAAATTGAAAAATCAGAAGCTGAAAAGTTTTATAAGGTTCATGAAACCAAACCATTTTATAATGATTTATGTGCCTATTTATCATCAGGTCCGATTGTTGTAATGGTTCTTGAAAAAAATAATGCAGTTTTAGGAAACAGAGAATTAATGGGTGCTACAAATCCAGAAGATGCAGAAGAAGGTACAATTAGAAAAAAATACGGGATTTCAATAGACAAAAACTCTGTCCACGGATCAGATAGTGTTGAAAATGCTAAAATTGAAATAGATTTTTTCTTTAAAGATTAAAAACTTTTAATATAGCTTTTGGGTACAACTTATGTTCTTGAGCTAAAATTTTTTTAGCAAGAGAAGTCTCAGTATCTTTTTTTGAAATCCTGACTTTCTTTTGTAGAATAATCTTCCCCGAGTCTAATCTAGCATTTACAAAATGAACAGTACATCCTGAGTACTTTTCCTTATTGTTTAATACTCTTTGGTGAGTATTTAATCCTTTGTATTTAGGCAGTAAAGAGGGGTGTATATTTAAAATTTTTCCTTTAAATTTTTTTATAAAATTTTTTGACAAAATTTTCATAAATCCAGCTAGACAAATCATTTCAATATTATTTTTTTTTAAGATAGAAAGTAGCTTATTTTCACTTAATTTTTTATTTTTAAAACTTAAAACTTTTTTTTTAATTTTAAATTTTTTGGCATAATTTAAACCTTTTGCCTTAGAGTTATTTGAAACAATAAAGTTAATTGATATAGGAGATATTTTAGTTTTAGAAAATATAGCTAAAGATTTTAAATTACTGCCTGTCCCTGAAATAAATACAGCTGTTCTTACTCTATTGTGACCAGTTGATAGAACCATTTAACTTAACTTTATTTTTACCATTAAAAATTTTTCCAATAACATATGGTTTGTATTCTTTTGAAAAAAATTTACTTATTTTTTTTAAATTTTTACTTTCAACAATAAGACAAAAACCAACTCCACAGTTAAATGTTTTAAGCATTTCTTTATCAGAAATTCCATTATTTTTAAGCCAATTAAATATTTTAGAAGTTTCAATTTTATCTAAACTTATATGTGCTGAGAGTTTATCTGGTATAATTCTTTTAATATTATCAGACAAACCTCCCCCAGTTATATTTGCACAGCCATTGATTAAGTTGTTGTTTATTAAATTCATTATTTCTTTAACATATATTTTAGTTGGTTTTAGAAGCTCAGATTTTAAAAATTTATTTTTTTTAATATTTATTTTTTTTAGTTTTAATAAATATCTTACAAGAGAATACCCATTAGAATGTAAACCACTGGAAGGAATTGCAACTATAAGATTATTTTTTTTTATTTTATTTTTATTTAAAACTTTATTCTTTCCTACAACTCCTACAGCAAAACCTGCGATATCAAATTTACCTTTTTCATACGTACCTGGCATTTCAGCAGTTTCTCCTCCGACGAGCTCACATTCTGATTGATTACAGCCTTTGTTAATCCCTTTTATTATTGCTTTAAGTTTTTTAAGATCAATTTTATTTATTGATATATAATCTAAAAAAAGCAAAGGCTTAGCTCCTTGTACGATTAAATCATTTACACTCATAGCAACTAAGTCAATTCCAATGGTATCAAATTTATTTAACGTATTAGCAATTTCAATTTTGGTTCCCACACCATCTGTACAAGCTACGATTTTAGGTTGTTTAATATTATTTGGTATATTTGTTATTGAGCCAAACCCACCTATATTTGAAAACTTTTTTTTGCCTCTTTTTTTTGCTGAAACTGTAGAAATGAAATCAACAAATTTGTCAGCAGCTTTGATATTAACTCCACTTTTTTTATAGGTAAATTTTTTTTTATTCATTAATATGTTTTATGAAATTTATTTCTCAACTTTATAAATTAAGGCTTTTATATAATTTTTTTTTATTTCTTGCTTTAATAAATATTTTCTTTTCCACAGAAAATAGTCATGCAAAGACATTTTCTATAAATGATATTGAAATATCAACACCTTTTGAAATAAATTTTAATAAAAATGAAATTATTGATAAAGGATTTTTAAAGGCATTTAATGAACTAATTTTTTCAATTGTCCAAAGTAAAGATCAAATAAAATTAAAAAAAATACCAATTAATAAAATAAAAGGAATGATAGAAACTTTCTCTATTAAGGAAGAAAAGTTCATAGATGAAATTTATTATCTTGTTCTGAATGTTTCATTTAATAAAAAAAATATATTTGATTTACTAGAGTCAAAAAATGTATTTCCGTCTTTACCTGTAAAAAAAGATTTCTTATTCATTCCAGTTTTTGTTGATCAGAATAAAAATCAAGTTTCAATGTTCTCTGAGGAAAAATTATTTTCCAGCTGGAATGTAAATAATAAAAAATATAGTCTTTTAAATTATATCTTACCCACTCAAGATCTTGATGATTTTAGTTTAATAAAAAGAAACATTAATAATTTAGAAACTTATGACTTCAAAGAAATTATAAATAAATACAATATAAATGATCATATAATTATGATTGTGTTTAAAGATGATAATAAAATAAGAGTATTTAATAAAATTTTTTTTAATCAAAAAAAAAATATAAAAAATTTAAATTATACTGAAGTTAATTTTGATGAAGAAGAAGAGTTATTTGAATTTATTGAGAATTTAAAATTAGTCTACGAAGATTTTTGGAAATCACAAAATCAAATCAATACTTCAGTAAAGTTATCTTTAAATATTTCTATTGATAACTCTAATAATATAAAAATTAACAAATTTGAAAAAATTTTATCTGATATGGATTTCATATATAATTTTTCAATTTATAAATTCGATAATCGAAATAATTTTTATAAAGTTATTTTTAATGGAACACCTGATAAGTTTTTAGAAGTTATGAGTGATCAAAATTATAATTTTGAAATTAAAAATAAAATTTGGGTTTTAAATGACAAATCTTAATCAGCAAATACTTAAATTTGATTATGATCAAAATTTTAAAGATCAGGATTTTTATGTTTCAAACAGCAACGAACACTCTTTTAGCCTTTTAAATAGTTGGCCAAAATGGGATAAAAATTTTATAAATATAATAGGTGAAAAGTTTTCAGGAAAAAGTCATTTAATAAATATATTTTTAGAAAAGCACAGAGGAATTAAAATTAATGCAGAAGATATTAATAATGACTTTCTTCAACAAATTAAAATATATGAAAATATTATTGTTGAGGATTTAACTGAAAAAATAAATGAAAACTTGTTATTTACACTTATAAATATAATAGATCAGGATAATAAGTACTTAATAGTAACCTCAAAAATACCAATAGTTGACTTTAATTTTAAATTAAATGATCTTAATTCAAGATCTAATAATTTTATTTTATCTCAAATTGAAAAACCTGGTGACGATTTAATTTATGCACTAATATTAAAAAATCTTTCTGATCGTCAAATATCAATAGACCAAAAACTTATTGAATTTATAATTAAGAGAATTGATAGAACTTATGGCAAAATTTCCGATTTCATATATAAAATCGACGAAATTAGTTTAAAAAGAAAGAAACCAATCGATTTTAAAATTATAAAAGAAGCATTAGAGGTTTAATTGAATAAATACAGAACACACAAGTGTAATGAATTAAGAAAAGAGGATGTAGACAAAAAAATTTCTCTTTCAGGCTGGATAAATAAAAAAAGAGACCATGGGAATTTATTATTTATTGATTTGAGAGATAATTATGGAATTACCCAATGTATAATTGATAAAGATAATAAATATTTTTCTGATTTAGAAAAAATGCAATTAGAAACAGTAATTAAAGTTGAGGGGAAAGTTGTTAACAGATCTAAAGAAACAATTAATTCTGAAATTGACACTGGTGAAATAGAGGTTGTTATTGACCAGCATGAAGTTTTAGGCACTTGTAAAGAACTTCCAATGCCAATCTTTAGTGATCAAGAATATGCAGAAGAAATAAGATTGAAATATAGATTCTTAGATTTAAGAAGAAAAAAAATCCATGAAAATATTATTTTAAGATCCAAGGTTATTTCATACATCCGAAATGAAATGACTAAATTAGGTTTTTTAGAATTTCAAACACCAATTTTAACCTCATCTAGCCCAGAGGGTGCTAGAGATTTTTTAGTACCTAGTCGTTTAAATCCAGGAAAATTTTATGCACTACCACAAGCTCCTCAGCAATTTAAACAATTAATAATGGTTTCGGGCTTTGATAGATACTTTCAAATTGCACCTTGTTTCAGAGATGAAGATGCAAGAGCAGACAGAAGTCCTGGGGAGTTTTATCAATTAGATTTGGAAATGTCATTTGTTGAACAAGAGGATGTATTTAATGTTGTTGAAAAGTTAATGGTTAATACATTTAAAAATTTTTCAACTAAAAAACTGATGTTTGATAAATTTCCAAAGATTTCATACAAGGAAGCAATGCTTAAATATGGTACTGATAAACCAGATTTAAGAA
The DNA here is from genome assembly GCA_902558585.1 of uncultured Pelagibacteraceae bacterium. Taxonomy (GTDB): domain Bacteria; phylum Pseudomonadota; class Alphaproteobacteria; order Pelagibacterales; family Pelagibacteraceae; genus Pelagibacter. The sequence goes on from CACEEO010000003.1 coordinate 37,596, forward strand.
ATCCACTCATTGTAAACGATATAACTGAAATTTTTACAAGAGAAGATGTTTCATTTGAAATATTTAAAAAATTAGTAAAATCTGGATCCAAAGTAAGATGTATTGTTACAAAAAATACAAAAGATAAACCCAGAAGTTTTTTTGATAATATTGATAAATGGGCTAAAGAAGAAGGTGCTTCTGGTTTAGCTTATTTTACTTTTGAAAAAGATAAAGATATTTCAGCAAAAGGCCCTATAGGAAAATTCTTTTCTCAAGATGCATTAGTTGAAATCATGAATAAAACAAACTGTGAAATAGGGGATAGTATTTTCATGGCTTGTGGAAAACAAGATGAATTAGAAAAAATTACTGCAATAGCAAGAGATAAAATTGCAAAAGATCTTGATTTAATTGATGAAAATATTTTCGCATTTTGTTGGATTGTAGATTATCCAATGTTCGAAAAAGATGAATCAACAAACAAGATTGAATTTAGTCATAATCCATTTTCAATGCCTCAAGGTGATTTAAGTGAAAAAGATTTTGAAAACCCATTAGATATACTTGCTTATCAATACGACATAGTTTGTAATGGTATAGAATTATCTTCAGGAGCAATTAGAAATCATAAACCAGAACTTATGTACAAACTTTTCTCGATTGCAGGATATGATAAAAATCAAGTAGATGAAAAATTTAGTGGTATGATTAATGCACTTAGTTATGGCGCACCTCCACACGGAGGAATAGCACCTGGTATTGATAGAATCGTAATGTTATTAGCTAATGAGAAAAATATTAGGGAAGTTACTATGTTTCCAATGAACCAAAACGCACAAGATTTGATGATGAATGCACCATCTGAGGTAAATCCAGATCAATTGAAAGAATTAAATTTAGCTTTAAAAACAAAAAAATAACTTATTTTTTACCTTTTAAACTTATTTTTACATCTGAAAGATCAACTAGATTTTTTTTATAATTATTTCTAACGAAACCTTTACTGGTAATGTCTTTTACAATTTTCAATAATTGATTTTGATCTTCAGAGCTTTGATCTTCTGCATTGAATGCATCATTTCCTCCAATAGATGGAGTGTGGGCCAGATCTTCTCTATTTTGATATGAAATAGCTAATTCTCTGAAAATATAATCCAAAATTGATGTAGCACTTAAAATTCTATCATTACCATGAACTTTCCCTGATGGTTCAAATTTTGTGCCAACAAATGCACTTATAAACTCATCTAACGGAACACCGTATTGAAGGCCTAAAGAAACAGCAATTGCAAAGTTATTCATTAAGGCTTTTACAAGCTCACCTTCTTTACTAGTATCAATAAATATTTCTCCAATTTTTCCGTCTTCATATTCTCCCGTATGTAAGTAAACTTTATGGTCACCAATAGTAGCTTTTTGAATATATCCTTTTCTTCTGTCGGGCATGCTAAATCTTTTACCTGACTTCTCGTTAGCAGTGTTTATACTTGTTATTATACTTTCTTTATTTATAGGGCTTTTTTTATCTGTTTCGGTAACCACTTCTACTTTGTTGTTTTCAAGGACTTTATTATTTTTAGGGTCTAGACTTTTTGTTTTTCTGTTATCAAGTTTTACGTCCAAAACCTCAAATTTACCATCATCTCTTTTTTCTAAATTTTTTAACTCTGCCTCATTAATATCATCTAAATAATGATTTACTTTAAAGGTACAGGTATAATAAGTTTCAACTAAATACTTTGCCATTTGACCTCAATTTAAATTTTAATTTGAATAATGAATCAATTAATTTATATACATATTCATATTTTAGTCTAATTTAAATTTTACAATTTTTAATTGAATAAATAAAAAAATATTATGTTGACACTCTTAAGAAAAATTTTCACATGGTGGAATCAAGATACTTTTGGAACAAGATTAAAAACTATTTTTTTTGGAAAACTAGTTGGCACTGATGAGCTAGGTAATAAATACTATGAGAGCAAAAACGGAAAAAGATGGGTTATCTATTCAAACACTATTGACGCATCAAAAATTCCTGTTGAATGGTATTCTTGGATACATTTTACACCAAATAAAATTGAGAAAAAACACACCTTAGAAAAATATGAATGGCAAAAACCACATCAAGAAAATTTAACTGGGACTGACGCAGCATATTATCCAAATAAAAATAAAGATGGTATTAAAAAGAAATACTCAAGTTGGAAAGAATAATTTTAAATTAATCTATTTAGTTTTTTTATTTTATTTTTGTTTAGTTTTAAACTCAAATGCTAAAAATAATTTAGAGGGAACTTTTACTGATATAAAAATTTTGGATAAAATAAGTTCTAAAAACACCTTGCTTAAACTTAAAAATGGGGAATTGGTAAATTTTAAAGATTTATCAATTAAAAGTCTAAAATGTAAAAATTCAGAATTTGATGATAATCCAGAAATAACTGCATATATACAAGTTCGAGATCTGACTAATAAAAATAATGATGAAGTTTTTGTTTTTAATGGCTGGATGTTTTCATCAAGTCCATCAATTACACCTTTTGATCATCCTGTTTATGATGTTTGGCTTGTGAACTGTTATTAAACAATTGAATCTTTATCTAGCCAACTAACGTTAAAATCCGAATTGATAAATTTTTTGTGGTTTAGTAATTTTTTATGTAGAGGTATTGTTGTGGTTATTCCTTCAATAACAAATTCATCTAAAGATCTATTCATTCTTTGAATTGCTTCTGTTCTGTTTCTTCCATGACAAATTAACTTACACACCATACTATCGTAATAAGGTGTTACCTTATATCCTTGAAATATTGCGCCATCTACTCTTGTTCTAAAACCAGATGGTTGATGACACATAGTAATAACTCCAGGCGAAGGCTGAAAGTTTTTACTAGCATCCTCAGCATTTATTCTACATTCAATTGCATGTCCTCTAGGATTTATATCACTTTGTTTCAAAGCTGTTTCGCCTGAAAAAGCAATCCAAATTTGCTCTTTAATTATATCAACGCCAGTAACCATCTCAGTTACAGGATGTTCAACTTGGACTCTTGTATTCATTTCAAGGAAATAAAATTTTCCGTCTTCATATATAAACTCAACAGTACCAGCTCCCATATAACCTATTTTAGCTACCATTTTTACTGTTCTTTCAAATAAATCTTTCCTTATTTCATCATTTAAAACTGGACTTGGTGTTTCTTCTATAAGTTTTTGATGTCTTCTTTGAACCGAACAATCTCTCTCATGTAGGTGAACTGCTCTATTTTTTCCAGCTAATATTTGAACCTCAATATGTCTTGGATTTTGAAAAAATTTTTCAATATAGACTTCATCATTACCAAAGTATTTTTGTGCTTCTGATTTTGCGGTTGAAAACAGCGTTTCAAATTCTTCTTCCTTATAAACTATTTTCATACCTTTACCTCCACCTCCACCTGAGGCTTTGATTAAAACAGGAAAACCAATTTTTTTACAAAGTTCTTTTGCTTCAGATACATCTTTTACTCCTCCTTCAGACCCTTCGATAACAGGTAATCCATTTTCTTTAGCTATTCTTTTTGCTTGGATTTTATCACCCATCATTTCTATATGTTTTGATGAAGCTCCAATAAAATTAATTTTGTTCTCTTCTAAAATTTTTGCAAAATTTGCATTTTCAGAAAGAAAACCATATCCAGGATGAACAGCATCAGCATTTGTAAGTTCTACTGCTGACATTAATGCTGGAATATTTAAATAACTATTTGCTGGTTGATGAGAACCTATACAAACACTTTCATCTGCCATTCTCACATGCATGCTTTCTCTATCTACATCTGAATGAACAGCAACTGTAGGTATTCCCCATTCTTTACATGCTCTAATAATTCTAACTGCAATTTCCCCACGGTTTGCAATTAAAATTTTTTTAAACATTATTTATTCTAGGATAATAATAGTTTGACCAAATTCTACAGGTTGGCCATCTTCAACACAAATTTCTTTTACTACACCATCTGCCGTTGAAGGAACATGATTCATGGTTTTCATTGCTTCAACAATCATTATTGTATCACCTTTTTTAATTTTTTTACCAATTTCAACAAATTTTTTAGCACCTGGTTCTGGAGCATGATAGGCGGTTCCAATTATAGGTGAAGTAATTTCAGTTCCTGATTTAATATTTTGAGTTTGAGTAGGTGCTGAACTTGAAGTAGGTGATGAGGACGAAATAACTTGAGGTTGATTACTTATTGAAACATTATTTTTTGATACTTTAATTTTTGTATCCTTTTCAGTTATCTCTATTTCAGTAAGATTAAATTCTTTTAAATAATCACTTAATTCTTTAATTATTTTTTTATCTATTTTCATTATGCAAAGTCTTTTGTAATGAAATTATGGCCAAAATATATCCTTCAGCACCTAATCCAAAAATTCCTCCAGTTACTACACTGCTTATAAGTGATTTATGTCTAAATTCTTCTCTTTTATAAATATTAGATAAATGTAGCTCGATTATTGGTTTTTTAAATAAATCTAGAGCATCTCTTATGGCTATAGAGGTATGAGTAAATGCAGCAGCATTTATAATCATACCATCAAATTTTTTCCTAGCATCTTGAATAATATTAACAAGCTCTCCTTCAACATTAGATTGAGCAAATTCAACATCAAGACCAATTTCTTTTGCTTTTTTAGAACAATTCTCTTTAAGTTGGTCATACGTAGTTGATCCATATTGTGATTGTTCTCTTTCTCCTAATAGATTAAGATTTGGACCGTTAATAATAATTATTTTATTATTCATTCAGCATTTATATACGATGAAAAAAATAAAAAAAATAAAAATCAAAATAAATGGTAAAATCAAATCTATAATTCAAGATTCTAATCTTTATATGGTGTTAAAAAATCTAAAAATACCGTTAAATAAAGTAGCAATTGAGCTTAATGAGGAAATAATAGATAAAAAAAAAATTAATAAAATAAAATTAAATAAAAATGATAAAATTGAAATAGTTCATTTTATTGGAGGCGGTTAATTTGAAAAAAGATAGTCTAATTATTGCGAACAAAAAATTTAATTCCAGATTAATTGTTGGGACAGGAAAATATAAAAGCATGTCAGAGTGCGCAAAAGCAATTAAACTTTCTGGAGCAGAAATTGTAACAGTTGCTGTAAGAAGGGTTAATATTTCAGATAAAAATAAGCCTTTGCTTATGGATTATATTGATCCAAAAAAAATCACATATTTACCCAATACCGCTGGATGCTTTAATTCAAAAGAAGCCTTGAGGACTTTAAGATTAGCAAGAGAAATAGGTGGTTGGAAGTTAGTTAAATTAGAAGTTTTAGGAGATAAAAAGAATTTATTTCCAGACATGATTGAAACTTTAAAATCTACAGAAGTTCTCGCTAAAGAAGGATTTAAGGTCATGGTTTATTGTAATGATGATCCTTTAATGGCTAAGCGTTTAGAGAACTCAGGTGCTGACGCTATTATGCCTCTAGCTGCACCAATTGGATCAGGACTAGGCATACAAAACAAAATCAATATTCAAATAATTAGAAAACAAACCAAACTTCCATTAATTATTGATGCTGGTTTAGGTCAAGCTTCAGACGCTACAATTGCAATGGAACTAGGATGTGACGGAGTACTTGTTAACACCGCTATAGCAAAAGCAAAAAAACCATATGAAATGGCTTTAGCTTTTAAAAATGCTGTTATTGCAGGAAGACAATCGTACAAATCAGGAAGAATAGATAAAATTTTAATGGGCAATCCATCTTCTCCATTAAAAGGAATTATTTAATTTTTTTATAGAATCTTTTTTTTTTATATATTTTTTTTGTATTTTTTTTATTCCCTTTTTTTTCAATAAATTTGTCTTCTTTATTAAGCACTTCTAAATTTTTTAATTTTTCATAGTATTCAACCAACTCAATTGTTTTTTTTGATTTAGTTTTAATATCTATTATATACTCAGGTATAATTAAAGAATTGTCACTAACAATATCTATCGTAATTTTGTTCTTTTTCTCAAAATAAGTAAGGTCATTTACAAAATTTTCTTTTAGGAAATCTGAAATTTTTTTACAAACTTTTAATTCAACAAATTTAGCTTTGTTAATAACTGCTTTAAGTTCAACAATCTTTAGTAGTTTTTGAGCAAAAGACTCATCTGTTAATGTAATTTTCCATTTAATTGCACTTTCTCTAAGTCTTTGTCTAGACATCTCTAATAAACCAAAATTACTTATTCTACCTATTTGGATTCTAGCTCTATCTGCTCTGCATTTTTCTTTAAGTTTTCTTTCTACCAATCTTCTGTTCCCAAAACTCAACATATCAATAAAATCAATTATAATTAAACCAGACAAATCTCTAATTTTTATTTGTCTTGCTATTTCTTCTGCAGCTTCAATATTTGTATCTAAGGCTGTACTTTCAACATTTTTTCCTTTAATTGAGCTCCCTGAATTTATATCAATAGATACCAAAGCCTCAGTTGGGTTAATAACCAAATATCCACCTGATTTTAGTTTAATTTCAGAATCAAAAATTTGATTTAACTTTTGTTCAATATTTTCTTGTATAAATAGGGGAATTTTACCTCTATATTTTTTTACTTTTTTTACACTTGATGGCATCATGGTTTTAATAAATGATTGTGCTTTTTTATAACCTTCGTTCCCTTCAACAATAATATTTTGAGTATTATCATCAAACATATCTCTCAAGGTTCTTTTAATTATTTCACTTTCTTGATGAATTAAAGAAGGAGCAATAGAGTTAATTGCATTTTCTTTTATTTGACTCCAAGTGTTAATTAAAGTTGTCAAATCATTATTAATTTCATTTTTTGTTTTATTACTTCCAGCCGTTCTAACTATTAAACCCATCTCTCTAGGTATTTCTATTTCATTTAGAATAGTTCTTATTTTTTTTCTATCAGCCGGATTAAATATTTTTCTAGAAATACCACCACCCTTTGGAGTATTGGGCATTAAGACTATATATTTTCCTGCAATAGAAATGAAAGTACTTAAAGCAGCACCTTTTTGACCTCTTTCATCTTTTAAAACTTGAACAAGAATTACTTGATTTGGTTTAATTACTTCCTGAATTTTATATCTTTTAAATTTAAATTTATGTTCCTTTTTTTTCTCTTTTTCATTTTCTACATTTTCTTTAGTAACTATAGTCTCTTTATCAGCAATTTCTTCGTCAATTTGTTCTTGATCTTCTTTTTCAATAGGATCATCTATTTCTAACTTTCCTTCAGCAATATTTTCTTCCTCTTTCGCCTCAACTTCTCTCGAAAGCTCAACTCTAGCTTTTTCTTCTTCTTCTTTAATTTTATCTAAATCTGCCTTTGGTATTTGGTAATAATCTGATTGAATATCGTTAAATGAGAGAAATCCATGTCTTTCTCTTCCAAAATCAACAAATGCGGCTTGTAATGAAGGTTCTATTCTACTTACTTTACCTAAATAGATATTATTTTTAATAAGGTTGTTTTTTAAACCTTCGTATTCGTAATCCTCAATATTGTCACCTGATTTAAGAACAACTCTAGTTTCGTTTGGATGCGAAGCATCAATATATAAATTTTTTTCCATAATTTTTTGAATGTTAATTTCATTAATAATTTAATTTTTAAAATTTTGTTTAATTTTCTTGCCATAACTTTAACAAATTCCAAGATATAATGAAATTAAAATGAATAAATTTTTAAGAAATATCTTTATTTTAATAACGTCTTTCATTCTTTTATCAGGCTTTTTGATAATTAGTATTTTATGGACTTATTCTAATGATTTACCTGATTATAAATTTCTTAAAAATTATAAACCCCCTGTTTCCAGTAAAGTTTACTCTGGTAATGGTGATTTAGTAGCAGATTTCTCACAAGAAAAAAGAGTATTTGTTCCATTTAATTCAATTCCAAAAAATGTAATTAACGCATTTTTATCTGCTGAGGATAAAAATTTTTTCAAACATCCAGGTGTTGATGCTAAAGGTGTTATTAGAGCTGTAATAAACAATATTTCAAATATTTTATCATCTAAAAGGTTGGAGGGAGCATCTACAATTACTCAACAGGTAGCAAAAAATTTCTTACTAACAAATGAAGTAAGTTTAAACAGAAAAATTAAGGAAGCAATTCTAGCTTTTAGAATAGAGAGAGCTTTATCTAAAGAAAGAATTCTAGAACTTTATCTAAACCAAATTTATCTTGGAAGTGGAGCATACGGAGTAGCCGCTGCAAGCTTAGAATATTTTGATAAATCTATTAAAGATTTAAATTACTCAGAAGCTGCTTTATTAGCAGCTTTGCCAAAAGCACCTAGCAGATATAACCCTTATAGAGATCCAGAAGTAGCAAAATTTAGAAGAAATTTAGTTTTAAAAAATTTATTAGAAAATAATTATTTAACATCAGAATGGTATGAAAAACTCATAAAAGAGGAAATATTGTTAAAAAAAAATAAAAAAATTTATTTAGAAGATGCTCAATATTTTATTGAAGATGTGAGAAAGAGTGTAATTGAAACTTTGAGTTATGATAAAGTTTATAAACAAGGTTTTAATATCAATACTCCAATAGATTTAAATTTACAAACAATTGCAACAAAATCACTTAGAGATGGATTAATAGCATATGACAAAAGAAAAGGATGGCGAGGACCACTTACTAACAAGATATATAATTCAGAATGGAAAAAAGATTTAGAAAAGTATACATTAGAAAATTCAATCAATTGGAAATTAGCAATAGTTAAAAAAATAAATAAATTTTCAGCAGAAATAGAAACAGAAGACAATATCAAGGGTGTTATCGAATATCACAGTATTTCTTGGACAAAGAAAGAATTTAATAAATTATTAAAACCTGGTGACGTCATTTATGTTAAAAATGTTAAAGAAAATATTTTCAATTTACAACAATTACCAAAAGTAAATGGTGGAATTGTTGTGATGGATCCATTTACAGGAAGAGTTTTAGCTCTAAGTGGTGGTTTTAGTTTTAAAGAAAGTGAATTTAACAGAGCAACTCAAGCTAAAAGACAACCTGGATCAGCTTTTAAACCATTTGTTTATGCATTAGCTTTAGAGAATAATTTTACACCAACATCATTAGTTCTAGATGCACCAATGGTTTTAGATCAAGGAGATGATTTAAAAATGTGGAAACCAGAAAATTATGGAAAAAAATTTTATGGACCTTCGACTTTAAGGGTTGGTTTGGAGAAATCTAGAAATTTAATGACAGTAAGAATAGCCCAAAATCTTGGTGTAGATAAAATAGTTGATTTTTCAAAAGAATTAAAAATTTATGATAACCCAGAAAAATTATTATCTATATCTTTGGGATCTGCTGAAACAACTTTATTAAAACTTACATCTGCTTATTCAGTTTTTGTTAATGGAGGAAAACTTGTTGAACCAATACTGATAGATAGAATTCAAGACAGTGAAGGAAACACTATTTTTAATAATGATAAAAGAAAATGTATTAATTGTGATCAAATTTCTTATTTAACTAACGACTATCCAGAGGTTAAAAATAACTACACGCAAATTTTTTCTCCAGAAACAGCTTTTCAAATGACATCAATTTTAGAAGGAGTTGTACAAAGAGGTACAGCTAAAAAACTAAAAGACTTAAATTTAAATATTGCAGGTAAAACTGGAACAACAAACAAAAATACAGATACTTGGTTTATAGGTTTTACTTCAAATGTACTAGTTGGTGTTTATGTTGGTTCAGATAATCCAACTCCGTTAGGAAAATATGAAACAGGATCTAAAACTGCTTTGCCAATATTCAAAAGTTTTATAAGTGATTCTGTTAATAAATATCAAGCAAGACCATTTAAGGCTGCTAAAGGAACAGTGATGATGGTTGTTGACCCTTTAACAGGTCAAAAAGCAAAATTTAACTCTAAGAATACTATTATTGAGGTTTTTAAAAAAGAAAATGTGGTTGATGGAAAAGTACTTTATACAAATTCAGATAGATTAGATTCAAATAATATATTAAAGTTTTACTAATGGAAAATAATTATCAAAATTTTAAAGAAGAAGTTGAAAAGATAAATCAAAAAATACAGGAGTATCTTTGAAAAAAACAATATCCATTCAAAACTGCAATCTTTAAATTCACAAATGCTGAGTGCCGATTTTTGGCAAGATAAAAATAACTCTCAAAGAGTAATTAAAACAAAGAAATTTTATGAAGACTTAACAAATTCTTTAAATAATAATCTTAAAAAACTAACAGATTTAGATGATTTGAATCAACTGGCCCTTGAAGAAGAGAATTTACAAGTTCAAAAAGAAGTTCTACAAAATATAAAAGACTTAAGAAGTGAAGTTAAAAAAAACGAAATTAAATGTTTTTTATCTAATGAAGCAGACCCTTTAAATTGTTACATAGAGATACATGCTGGTGCTGGAGGTACAGAAAGTCAAGATTGGGCTGATATGCTAAGAAGAATGTATTTAAAATGGTCAGATAAAAAAAATTTTAAATCAAGTTTGATTAGTGAACATAGAGGTGACGAGGCTGGGATAAAGTCTGCAACAATTAAAATAAATGGTGACTATGTTTTTGGATGGTTAAAAAAAGAGTCTGGAATACATAGATTAGTTAGGATATCTCCATTTGACTCCGGAGCAAGAAGGCACACAAGTTTTGCAAGTGTTTGGATTTATCCAGTTGTGGATGAAAATATAAATATAGAAATTTTAGAAAAAGATTTAAGAATAGACACTTATCGTTCCAGTGGAGCAGGTGGTCAGCACGTTAACACTACTGATAGCGCGGTTAGAATAACACATATCCCATCGAAAATTGTTGTTCAATGTCAAAATGAAAGATCTCAACATAAAAATAAAGAAACATGCATGAATATGTTGAAAGCAAGATTATATGATTATGAAATTAAAAAAAGAGAGGAAGAAAATCAAAATGTTGAAAGTTCTAAATCTGAAATAGGGTGGGGCCATCAAATTAGATCATATGTGCTTCAACCCTACAGACTTGTAAAAGATAATAGAACTAATTTTGAAAGCACTAGTCCTGATAAAGTTTTAGATGGTGATATAGATGAATTTTTGGAACAATCGCTTTATAAATTAAATGAAAAATAATATTTTAAAATATTTTATACTACTTCTGTCAGTGCTAGTTATTTTGATAATTTACCTTAGCACCGTAGGTATAGAGACAGATAAATTTAACAATCAAATTAAAAAAAGAATTTTACAAATAAACAACAATATAAATATAGATTTAAAAAAAATTAAACTAACTCTAGATCCTTTAAAACTAAAAATTTATGCAAAAACAATTGGAACTACTATATATTTTGCAAAAAGACCTTTAGCGTTAGAAAGCCTCAAAACACAAGTTTCGCTCAGTTCTTTAATTAAAAACAAGATCTCATCTTCAAATATAGAGGTAACAACTAAGTCTATATTATTAAATGATTTAATTAAATTTATTCGGACGACAAATAATAAACCTGAATTATTTATATTAGAAAAAATTGTAAAAAAAGGTCATGTAATTATAGATTTGAGTTTGAACATCGATGAAAATGGTAAACTTAAAAATGATTATAAAATTAAAGGTCTGATAAAAGATGCAAGTATTAATTTTTTACACAAGTCTAATTTTAAAAATATAAATTTTAATTTCAATATTCAAAAAGATAATTATCACTTTGATGAAATAAATTTTAAAGCAGAAGAAGTAAATTTTATTTCAAAAAAACTTAACATAAAAAAGAAAAAAAATAGTTTTTTAATCGATGCTATTGTCCAAAGCGATCAATCAAGTTTAAATTCAAATATATTAAAATTATTTAATTTAAATTTTCAAAATATAATTATTGATGATGCTAAATTTAAAACAAATAATCAATTTTCTTTGGAAATAGATGAAAAATACAAAGTTAAAAATATAATTTTTAATTCTGATATAAATTTTACTCAGCTAAAATATAAAAATTTAAAAATAATTAATAAATATTTTCCAGAAGTTGATGACCTAATTTTACTCGATAATCATAAATTAAATTTAAATTATAAGGACAACAATTTATCAATTAATGGTGGGGGGCAAATTCAGTTAAATACTGATGAACTAGATGAAATTAAATATTTTATAAATAAAAAGGATAAGGATTTAAGTATAGATTCCGAATTATTTTTAAAAAATATAGTTTTAGAGCAACAAGATTTTTTAAAAATGTTTTTCCCTCAAACTAGTAAAAATATTAATTTCAATAATCAAAAATTAAAAATTAATTTTAAAAA
>CACEEO010000004.1 GCA_902558585.1 uncultured Pelagibacteraceae bacterium
ATGTCTTTTCAAAATGGTATTGGTCATGAAGCAATTATTCAAAGTATTGTGGGTAATGAAAAAGTAATTGGTGGGACAACTACTCAAGCTTCAAACATTTTAGGACCAGGTCATATAATGAATCATGGTTCGTTACCATCTTGGATTGGTGAGTACGAGGGAGGAATTACTGATAGAATTAAAGAAATAGCAGATACTTTTACAGCACATAATCTTGAAATGATTGCTGCAGAAGATGTAAAGAAAAGAAAATGGATGAAGCTTTTTGCTTTAACAGCAATTGGACCATTATCTGCAATTTTTGATCTTCATCATACTGATTTATATATAAATAATAAAGCAAACGAAGTATCTCGAGGATTGGGTAAAGAAATAATTTTAGAAACTAGGGAAGTTGCACTTGCTGATGGTGTAAATGTGTCCGAAGATGAATGCTTATTTATGTTCAATAAAATTGTAGATTCAATGCAAACTAACAAGTCATCTATGGCTTTTGACGTTCAATACAAGAGAAAAACCGAAATAGATTTTATTAGTGGAGCAGTTTCAAAAATAGGTAAAAAACATGGTGTAAAAACACCTTTAAATGATCTTATGTATAAAATGATTAAAGTGAAAGAAGGTATGTACAGCTAAATGCTCAGTACAAATAAATTAAAAAAAATCAAAAGTAACTTTCCTGTTTTAGTTGGAGACAACGTTGTTTCGAAAAAAATCTGTAATTTATTAATTAAAGAAATAAGCAACTCAAAATCATTTGATGATATGATTATGGGAGGTAGAAGCAGGATTAATAAAGGTTCTAAAAATTTTAATTTATATATTAAAAATTCAGTTAACTCTGCAAAACTTTTTAAGCTTTTTAATAGTAAGTCTTTTTATAAAAAAATTGAAAATCTTTTTACAAAAAATTTTAAGGATGGATCATGGGTAAATTTACATAAACCAAAATCATTTAATCCTAAAAAGTTCACTATAAAAAAAAAATTAAATTCTAGTGAATTAAAAAAAATGTTGGGTAACAACTATACAAATCCTAAAGTAAATTTAGATATAGACTTTTCGGTATCAAAGGGAGGGTATAGATTGAGACCTCATCGGGATGATATAACTAGATTATATAATTTCTTAATTTATTTAACAGACATTCCAAAAAAGAATGGTGGGTCTCTCACTATTTATAGAAAAAAAGCAAAAAAAAATTTAAGAAAAAGCTTTAGAAGATTTCCAAAAATAACCGAACTTGAAATAGTGAAGTCTTTTACGCCAAAAAAAGGAACCGTTGTTTTTTTTCAGTCTACTCCAAATTCCTATCATGGCGTGAAGCGGTTTATAGAAAGAAATTGTCCAAAACGTTTTTTCATTTATGGAAGTTATGCCTTAAATAAACCGGCTATATGGAATTACAAAGGGATTTCATATTATCCGCACATAATTAGCACCAAAAAAAGAATGTTAACCTCTTTTCATGATGCGAACTATTTAACCACAGCACCAAAACATTGAAATATTGTTAATGATAAAATAAATTTTAATGATGACAAATAGTCTTCAAAAAAAATTATATGAGAATGGGTACTTGATTGTTAAAAATGTACTTAACTTTAGAAGAGACTTAAAACCAATTCTAAATGATATGGAATTTGTTATGGATTGTCTCATCCAAAAATATGCAAAAAAAAGAGATATAAAAAAAGCTCTTAATTTTGATTTTAAAAAAAAATATTCATATATCTCAAAGCTTAATATTTATGATTTGGATCAGTATTTTAATACCCGATTGCCAAGAGACCACGTAAAAAAAGATAGTGATTATTTTGCTACTCAATCATTATGGAATTTAATTACTAATAAAAAAATTTTGGATGTTGTAGAAAAAATTTTAGGTAAAGAAATAATGTCTAACCCTGTTCAAAATACTAGAATTAAACAACCTGAAAAAAAATTACCCGAGGGATCAATTCATGATGGTTTAAGCGGCAGAACACCATGGCATCAAGATGCTGCTGTTTTAAATTCAAGAGGACAAAAATTAACTGACATGGTTACTGTATGGATCCCTTTTACTAAAACAACTAAGAAAAATGGATGCATGATTACAGTAAAAAAGATAAATAAAATGGGATTATTAAATCATGTATCAGGATACAGAGGGCAAGTAGAATTAAAAAATAGTAAATTACTTGATGACATGGAGCATATTTATTTAGAAGCAAATGTTGGAGATATAATATTATTGCATAAACATTCTATACATTGCTCTTTACCAAACAGATCAAATGATTTTAGGATAAGTGCTGATCTTAGATATAATGTTGCTGGACAACCATCAGGTAGAGAACCACTTCCAAATTTTTATGTAAGAAGTAAAAATAAAAAAAATCTCGAAGTTCAAAACTTTAAACAATGGTTATCTCTATGGGAAAAGGCAAAAGAAAAATGTATACCAAGAAAATATGCCTTTAAATATCCACTTCCAACGTATAAAAATAATAAAAGAGACTTATCTAATTTAGTTTAATATTTATAAATAATTAATGACTAAAATTTTAATTACTGAATTCATCAACCAAAATAGTTTAGAAAATTTAAATAAAAAATTTGATGTTAACTACGATGAAAAATTATGTGAGGATGAAAAAGAAATAATTAAAATAATTGGAGACTATGATGGTCTAATTGTAAGAAATAAAACTCAAGTAAATTTAGATATTTTAAAAAATGCATTTAAATTAAAATTTATTGGAAGGTTAGGTGTTGGTTTGGACAATATTGATACAGAATATTGTAAAAATAAAAACATTCATGTTCAGCCAGCTACAGGAATGAATGCAGACTCTGTTGCTGAATATGTTGTTTCTTCATCAATGTTTCTTATAAAAAAAATCCCAATGTTTCACAATGGAACAATTAAAGGTGAATGGCCAAGAACAACAATTAAGTCGACAGAAATAAAACAAAAGAATTTAGGAATAATTGGATTTGGCACAATTGGAAAAAAAGTTGCTGAGTATTCTTTAAAAAACGGTTTAAAAATTTTGGCCTACGATCCTTATATTAAGGAATTAAATGATAAAGAAATTGATGCTAAATTATCAAGTTTAAATGAGATATATGAAAAATCAGATATCATTTCCATACACCTACCTTTAACAGATGAAACCAAAAATATGATAAATAAATCATCATTTTCTCAAATGAAAAATAAACCGATTATAATAAATACTTCTAGAGGAAGCATCATAAATGAAAGTGATTTAATTGAAGCTTACCATAAAAATATTATTTCTGGCTTTGCTCTAGACGTGTTTGAAAAAGAACCAATAGAGAGTGAATTTTATAACAAAATAAAACCAGGTATGAATTGTATATTAACACCTCATATTTCTGGTGTAACAACAGAGTCAAACATCAGAGTAAGTGACTTTATAGTTAAAAAAATTACAGATTTTTTTAACTAATTATTTCTTCTAGATTTATTAATCGACCTTGTTTTATTGATTGTTCTGCAGCCTCTCCCACAGCAACAGCAATTAAACCATCTTCTAATGAAACCTCTGGATCTGAATTATTTTCAATAGCTTTCAAAAAAGCTAAGTGTTCGTAGTAAGTAGATCCATGATGGTGGCCGGCCTCAAGAATTTTTTTATCTACTTTAATATTTTCGATATGTGTTTTACCATCTCTCATTCCAATTCTTATATTTGATGAGGTTTTACCTGAGTCATCGGAGGGCACTGAAGTTTCAATTTTTCCTTTATTTCCTGTGGCTACAAGCTCTTCTTGCATGTCAGAATTTTCTGCAAACATACAAAGTTCAAGCAAACTTCTTGCTCCATTTTCAAAATTTACAATTACATAGGCATTATCAATGATGTCTGGCTTTTTTCCATTATACACTTCATCTAAATGGTTAACGTCTTGACCACCACTTGCATAAACACTGAGTGGCTTACTTTGGATAATCAATCTCATTAAATCAAAGAAATGGCAGCATTTTTCAACAAGTGTACCACCGGTATTTTCTTCAAAACGATTCCAATCATTTACTTTTTTTAAAAAAGGAAATCTATGTTCCCTTATGGTTAAAGTTTTTAAATTACCAATTTTGTTATTATGAATTTCATTAATAAACTTTGAAACTGGCGGCATATATCTATACTCCATCGCAGTCCAAAATACTGAAGGATAATCTTTTGTAAGTTTTCTTATTTCTAAACAATCTTTTGTATTAGTGCATAATGGTTTTTCAACTAATATGTGTTTTTTAGTTTTGATTACATCTTTCAAGATTTCTATATGAGTAAAGTTAGGAGATGAAATTAAGTATACATCAACAATATTTTTTTTAATCATTTCTAAATGATTTTTAAAACATAAAACTTTTGTTTTTAGAATTTCTTTACACTGATTTAATGAATCTTCATGAGGATCAGCAAGTGCAACTACTTCGGCATTATCAATTAATGATATATTTAAAATATGTTCTCGAGCCATTGTCCCTGCTCCAATAATTCCATATTTTATTTTTTTCATATTCTGTTTGTATCAGTTTAATTTAAAAACTTAATCAATACTTAGCCCGCTTGGCACTTTATCTGGTTTACCTAGTGGTCTCTGATTTCCACTTCTGCCAGTTAAAGATTCGAGAAAAGAAACAAGTTCATCAATTTCTTTATCATTCAATTCTATAGGCTGTATGTCAATGCTTGAGAGAATTCTGTCTTGTTCCCTTTTGTCTGAAAAAGTTACGAAATCAATTTCCTCTAACCAAGGTGCCTTAGGTAAATTTGCATATTCAGGTTTCCAATTCTTATTCATTTTTATTGGATTTAAATGATGCTTAATTATTGATTTTAAAGTTGGATAAGCACCATTATGACCGTAAGGAGCTGTTAAAGAAACGTTTCTTAATGCTGGCGTTTTAAATTTATACATATCGTTTATATTATCCGTTTCGACCATTCGTCCAACGTCACGTGCATAAGGATCAAAAGGCCTTGTCCTCCCAGGACCAAATTGGGGAATTCCTATTGAATGAAATTTTTGATCTGACAACAAAGATCCTGAATGACAAGAACTACAGTTTGCTTTTCCATAAAATAAATTCATCCCATTTATTTGCTTTAAAGTTAAAGCTTGTTTATCTCCATTTAAATATTCGTCAAAAGGAGAGTCGAAAGATGTCCATTCATGAATTTCAAATGCAGCAATCGAATTAACAATATGTGTAATTTTAATATCTAAAGGACTGTTTACATCATCAAAAGCATTTTTAAATAATTCAACATATTCTGGAATTCCTCTAATCCTGTGGGTAATTACAGGCCAAACTCTATCGATTCTCATACTATCTTTTCCAACTTTTGAGACCAAACCTATAATTTCATTTTCACCTGGATTTCCTGCCATCTCAAACTGTCTCGTCATTGGAAATAAAGCTTGAACTGCAACTATATTATCAAGCCCTTTAGGAAGAGCTTCTTGAGCAGGTGTATTAAAACCGTTACCAAATATATTTGATTTGGTAACTCTTCCATCGTGTAACAAAGTTGTGATATTTTTAAATCCTAAATTCCATAAAGCTAAAGCATTTCTTGGAATTCGTTTTTTTATTTTATCATCATTCTTGCCTGCAGTTCTCTCTAACCCTATTCCTTGACCTCCTTCACCAATGCCCAAAGAAAGTCCATCTGAACCACCTAGATCATGACTATGACATGTTGCGCAGGCTATATTTCGGTTTGCAGATAAAATTTTGTCATGGAATAAAAGTCTTCCAATTTTAACTTTTTCTATATCAACTTTATGGAAATCTTCGTTCTTTAATGGTTTTGGTAATTCAGTTGCGTAAGTTTTATTTACTGAAATTAAAAATGGAATTATAAATATTATTATTTTTAAATGATTAAATATCTTTTTATACTTTTGTTTCTTCCATCCATAGTATTTGCAGAAATAGAAAATGCTCGAGATTTGATGGAGCAAGGAAAATTTAAAGAAGCTATGGAAGAACTTATGCCAGCGGCTAGATCTGGTAATGCTGATGCTGAGGAGCTTATTGGTATTATGTACGCTATGGGTCTTGGTGTTGAAAGAGATGATGTTAGAGCTTTTGAATGGTATCTCAGATCCTCTATGAAAGGTCATCCTGGTGCTCAATCTGGTGTTGGGTGGTATTACGAAATTGGCAGAGGACTTCCTGCTCCCGATCTTGTTAGAGCTTATATGTGGTACGGTTTGTCTGCTATTGGTGGAGATCCTGACGCTGCAATTTCTCAGGAAGAAGTTATTAAAAAAATGACTCCTGAACAAATTGAAAAAGCTCATATTCTCATAAAAGATTATAAATCTTGGATATATCCTTTTAGATAATGAGGCGAACTTAAATCCGCCCCATTATATTAATTTGTAATTACAAATCTTTTTTGTATGCGCTCGATGCTCTTTTCTCTGCACTCGCTACAGCTTTTGTTAAAGCGTTAAAAATTTCTTTTCCACCTTTAACATTAGCTTTAAACCAATCATACACTGGGCTAGCTTCTTTTTTAAAACTAGCTTTTTGATCAGGCGTAGGAACGTATAAATCTCCACCACCTGCTACAAAGTCCTCATAAGCTTTGATTGATTTTCTCTTAGGAGAAGCAAAAGTTGCTTGTTGCAAAGCATAGAAACCATCAGTCACAACTTTTTTAAGATCTGTTGACATTGATTGATATTTTGCATTATTCATCCACCATAATGCTCCCATGTATGCATGACCATCTAAAGTAACATATTTTAGACCTGCATCAGGAAACTTCATGTTCATAATGTCAGTTATTCCATTTTTAGATCCTTCAACTACACCAGTTTGAAATGATGTAAACAATTCAGGCCATGGAATAGGAGTTGGAGATGCACCTAATGCTCTTACAAGTTCCTGAGGTAAATCAGCTACAACTGTTCTGATTTTTAAACCTTTCATGTCAGATGGATTTGCAACTCTTCTTTTTGTATTAGCAAAATTTCTCCATCCTCCGGTATTTCCAATTGTCATCAATCTAATTGAGTCATTAGAATCTTTTAGAGCCATTTTTCTCATTGTTCTTACAAAATCACCTTGCATTACATCTTCAGCAATTCTGTCATCAGCCATTAGATAAGGTAAATCTAAAACTTGAACATACGGGAATACACCTGCGGCACCTCCAGAAGTAGAAATGTAAATATCTATACTTCCATCAGATACACCTTGTAAACACTCAGCACCTTTTGAACAAAGCTGCGTACCTACAAATAGTTCTACAGCTATTTTTCCATTTGAAGCTGCTTCTACGTAGTTTTTAAATACTACAGCACCATCATAATCTTCATCTTGATCATTAGAGTTCATTGTCATTCTCAAGTTATAATCTGCAGCTGAAACAGATGCAGTAAAACTAATTAAGAATAATAATGAAAAAAATGATTTTATTATTTTACTCATAATTATTTCCCTCTCTTTAAATATTTATGTATATAAACTATACTTAAATTGATTTAGAGAGTCTATCGATAGTAAAAAAAAAATTATATTTATTTTGCGAATCCAGTAAGTAAAGGTATCGTCATCGAGATCGATGGAAAATAGGTTATTAAGAAAATAACTATAGCTTCTACTGCTAAGAATGGCAATATAGCTTTTGCTATTGTTTCAACTCTTTCCCCAGATACAGAAGATGCAACAAATAATACAAGACCCATTGGCGGTGTTGCTAAACCAACTGTTAAATTAACGGACATAATAATTGCAAAATGCACGGGATGAACTCCCAACTCAATAAAAACTGGTCCAAGAATTGGTCCTAAGATGATTATCGCTGGACCTGCATCTAAAAACATTCCAACAATAAATAATAAAATATTTATAAGAAATAATAAAACATAAGGATTATCAGTTAATCCCAAAACAAAAGCAGCAAGGTACTCTGGAGCATGTGATAAACTTACAACTGTTTTAAAAGCCATTGCAGCACCAACTAAAAGAAGAACCACTGAAGATACCATCGCTGCTTTTGTCATCACTTTAGGAACATCTTTCCATTTTAGTGATTTCAAAACAAATAGACCAATAAACATTGCGTAAGCAGCTGCTACAGCTGATGCTTCTGTTGGTGTAAAAATTCCTCCAAGGATACCTCCTAAAATTATTACAGGTGTCATCAAAGGGAAAAAAGCTTTAAGAGATGCTTTGCCTCTTTGGCTCCAAGTTGTTTTTTCAGTTACTGCTGGAAAATTATATCTCTTGGCCATAAATTTTATTGTAATCATCAAGCTAACACCAACTAAAATACCAGGCACAATTCCTGCTAAAAATAATGCAGCAACACTCTCACCCATTACATATGCATAAATAATCATTATCCCAGAAGGTGGAATTATAGGTCCAATTACAGAACTCGCTGCTGTAATTGCAGCGGCAAATTTTTTTGTATAGCCTTGCTTTTCCATTGCAGGAATAAGCATTGATCCAATTGCTGAAGTATCAGCTACAGCTGAACCAGATAATCCTGCAAATAACATTGAAGTCAATACGTTGACGTGAGCCAATCCACCTTTTAAGTGACCCATCATCGCTTGACTAAATTCAACTAGTCGATGAGTTATTCCTCCCCTATTCATTAACTCTCCTGCTAACATAAAAAATGGTATTGCCATCAAAGGAAAGCTATCTATTCCATTATAAATATTTCTATAAAGCATAGCTCCATCTCTAGCTTGATCATTTAGCCAAAGTAAAATTCCTGGTGCTGCTAACAGTCCAAAAAATACAGGTAAACCAATTAACAAAAATAATAAAAACAAAGGAAGAAACCAAACTAACATTACTGTGTCTCCAACTTTTGTTTATCGAAATCTTCAGGTAAGTCTAACTTTGTAAAATTAGTAAGAATATTTCTTAAAATTAATTCTATATTCACAGAAATTAAAAAAATAATTCCCACAGGTAATGACATATACATCCAAGCTAATTTTATTGGTTCTGCTTTTCCACCGATTAAGTGAAAAGGAATTTTTATCGAAGAAGAATTAAATATCCATCCTGCATTAATATGTTTAAAACCTAATTCTAAACCTATTACTAAGACGAAAAGAGATACTATTAATAAAAATAAAGTTAATAATGTTGATATAAGTTTTGGTAAAAATCTCTCCAATAAATCAATAGAAACAAATCCACCCCATCTATACGCAGATGGTGCAATCAATCCTGTCATCCATAACATCAAAAATCTAGCTACCTCATCGGGCCATGGCAGTGCATTATTTAATACATATCTAAAAAATACTTGTACCAAGATAACAATCACCATCAAAAGTATTGCTATCCATGCAAACTGTCTGCCAATTCTTAAAAAAAAAGTATTTATTTTCTCAAGGATATTAAAAACAAATAGGAGAATATTAATTGTCAAATTCACAGCTAAATTTATTTTAATTATTTAATAAATACAACTTTAATCAAAAAACTAATTTACTTTATATAATAATTCTCGTATTAAAAATGCTCTCTAAAAAATTGATATATAATTATGAGTAATAAAAAAAAGATATTGATTATTCAAAAAGTCCATGAAAAAGGTATGGAATTAATTAATAACCACCCTAACTTTGATGTTGAAGTAACTGATGACACTTCAGTAGAAAATTTAAAATCAAAATTAAAAGATTGCGATGGTGCATCAATAAGAATTGCAAAGCTACCTGGTGAAACCTTTGAAGAAGCAAAAAATTTAAAAATTATTTCAAGACATGGTGTTGGTTACGACAATATCGATTTAAAAAAAGCTAAAGAAAAAGATATAAAAATAGCCATAACAGCTAACGCAAATGCTGTTACAGTTGCGGAACATGTAATGTTTGTTCTGTTAAATATTGCTAAAAGAAAAGACTTATTTGACAAGACAGTAAGAGACGGAAACTTTAAAGATAGAAATAAATTACCAAAAACAATAGAAGTTTGGAAAAAAAATTTTTTGATAATGGGTTTTGGAAGAATAGGAAAAGCTTTAATTAAAAGATGTCTGGGTTTTGAAATGAATGTATTTGTCTACGATCCATTTGTAGACAAAGATAAAATTGAAGAATTAGGGGGAAAAAAAGTAGAAGATTTAGCCGAGGCAGTAAAAACAATGGATGTTATTTCGCTACATATGCCTTTGACAGATAAAACCGAAAATTTAATTAATTATGATTTATTAAAAACAATGAAAAAAACTTGCATTATTATTAATGCAGCAAGAGGTGGAATTATTCATGAAGAAGATCTTGATAAAGCGCTGAATGAAAATTTAATTTTTGGAGCTGGTATTGATGTTTTTAAAAAAGAACCACCTGATGACAACAATCCACTTCTTAAAAATGAAAAAGTTTACTTAAGTCCGCATACTGCAGCTTTTACCGATGAATGTATGACAAGAATGGGTAAAGAGACAATTCAAAATATTATTGATTTTTTTGAGGAAAAGTTAGAAAAATCTAAAATTGTAAAACTTTAATATGAAAATTAATTTCAAAAATTTTGGATTTTTAGAATTTTTAGTATCAGCATCTGCAATCTTTATAGTTAGTATGTTAATTTGGACAGCAAGTACAAGACCAGCTGTTGAAGCTAAAGCTAATTTAGTAAAAGAAAATCACAACAAAGTCGTTGATCTAATTAATGATGAAATTAACAAATGTGGTAATAACGATGAAGGTAAATTCACTGTTTGGGGTGATCCATGTAATAGTGAATGGATAGCTGATAAAGTTGTTAATTATATCAATGAAAATTTAAAAATCGAAAATCCATTTTCTGATGACTCAAAAGTAAAAACTGATCCTGATCCAAGAATAAAAGCTGAAGGTAAAGCTGGTCAAGCGGTTGAAATGGGAGTGATATTTGTTATGTCCTCAAATTTTTTACCTGACCCTGGTTCTGAATGGATTGTTGGTACTTGTTTCAAATCTCCTTGTGTTGCAGCAGGAAACAACGAACTTACTTCTATTTATAGATAATCAATTTTTAAATATCTCTATATTACTGCTATTTAAGGTTTCAGTTAAATATTTATAACCAATCTTTGCATATTCAAAAGGATTTGCTTTTGCAGGATCTTGCTCAGCTTCAACTACCAACCAACCTGAATAATTTTTTTCTTTTAATACATCAAATAGTGGTTTGTAATCAATACAGCCATCTCCAGGTACTGTAAAAGCACCCTCTAAAAATGCTCCTCTAAAACTTAAATCTTCTTTCAAGGATTTTTCTAAAACATCTTTTCTAATATCTTTGCAGTGCATATGAATAAGTCTTTCACTGAAATCTTTTAAAATTTTTAGAGAATTGCCCTGAGCAAATAACATATGACCAGTGTCTAAAGTAAGTTTAACGCTATCATCAGTATTTTCTAACAATCTTATGGTATCTTCCTCAGTTTCTATCACTGTTCCCATGTGATGATGGTAAGCAAGAGGCATTCCTTCATCTTCTAAATATTTTCCCATTTCAGAAATTTTTGAATAGTATTCTTTAGCTTCATTAAGATCCATTTTTGGTCTTGTAGAAAGTTTTCTGTTTGGATCTCCTTGAATTGAACCTGAAACCTCTGCAAAAACCATACAAGGAGAATTGCAATCTTTAAATAATTTTAGCTGATCTTGTATTAAATTTTTCTCCTCATTAACGGTATTTTTCCTTAAATTTGCCCCATACCAACCTGAACAAAGGTTTAAATTAAACTCTTTTAATTTAGGAATTAATTCTTCAGAATTTTTTGGAAATTTTCCTCCAGATTCAATTCCATTAAAACCTGCTTGACTAGCTTCTGATAAACATTGTTCCAAAGAAGTATTGCCTCCTAGTTCTGGCATGTCATCATTGCTCCATGCAATCGGTGCTATTCCTAATTTTACTGACATAAATAAGACTTATATATATAAGTTTTAAAAATGAAATCTAAAAAATTAAAACTAGGTATCATTGGAGGTGGACCAAATTCTTGGATTGGTCACGTGCACAGAATTTCATCAAGGTTTGATGACAAATATGAAATTGTAGCAGGAGTTTTTTCAAGAAATTCAAAACAATCAACTTCGTTTGGAAAAAGCATCGGTGTGAATGAAGATAGATGTTATTCAAATTATTTAACCATGGCCAACAAAGAAAGTCTTCGAAAAGATAAAATTGATGTTGTATCAATAATGACACCACCAGGAAGTCATCAAATTATTGCTGAAAAGTTTATCGATAAAAACATTCATATAATTTCTGATAAACCTTTTGCAGCTGATCTGAAACAAGCCAAAAGTTTATTTAATAAAATAAAAAAAAATAAAAAAATTAAATATGCTCTAACACATAATTATTCAGCCTACCCCATGGTTCGAGAAGCCAAAGTATTAATTGAAAAAGGAAAAATTGGAAAAGTAGAAGATATTAATTTTGAATATGTTCAAGACTGGAGTGAAGGAAAAACAATAAATAAAAAAAACTCTAGAAAAATGTTTCGTTGGAAACTCGATAAAAAAATTGTAGGCGTCTCTACAGTTTTAAACGAGCTTGGGTCTCATGCTTGCCATCTTGCCAGTTATATGTCTGGATTAAAAACAAAAAAAGTTTTTGCTGATATTAGTCAAGTATCAAAAACAGTTAAAATGGATAACAACGCTAAAGTATTAATAGAATTTGAAAATGGTGCAAAAGGAATGTTTTGGACAAGTTGTACTGCAAGAGGTGGAGTTTATGGTTTGAGAATAAGAATTTTTGGATCTAAAGGAGGTTTAGAGTGGGTACAAAATGATCCAAATTATTTAAAATTTAATCCATCAAAAGGAGCTGTCAGAATATTAGAAAGAGGATTTCATGACGCAAGTTTTTCCAAAAAATTTTCTAGAATTAAATTTGGTCATCCAGAGGGTTACTTGGATGCTTTTTCTAATATCTATAGAGAGTTCGCTGAATCGTTAAAATCAAAAAAAAGAACTTTCTATCCTAATGAAGATGAGGGTTATGAAACTGCTAAATTTATTGATGCATGTAAAAGGTCTAGCAAATCAAAAAAATGGGTTAAACTATGATTAACGTTGCTTTAATTGGTCTTGGAAGAATTGGTCAAATGCATGCTGAGAACTTATTTTCTCATAAAAGTTTTAACTTAAAATATACTTTTGATATCAATACAAAACTTAATCAAAAATTATCAAAAAAATTTAACTCATCATCTATTAACAATCCTAAAATTGCTTTCAAAGATAAAAATATAGATCTAATATTTATTGCATCAAGTACACCAACGCATATCAAATTAATTGTGGAAGCTGCTAAGTATAAAAAAGTAATTTTTTGTGAAAAACCTTTGGATTTAAATATTGATAAAGTTAACAAGTGCCTAAAAAAAATTAAAAAACTAAATCCAAAAATACAATTGGGATTTAACAGAAGATATGACCCAGGTCATAGTTCGTTAAAAAAAGAACTTCAAAAAGGAAAAATAGGACGGCTAGAAAAAATTATAATTACTAGCAGAGATCCTGCACCTCCTCCTTTAGATTATTTAAAAGTTTCTGGAGGTATATTTAAAGACATGATGATACATGATTTTGATTTAGCTAGATTTTATTTGGAAAAAGATGAAGCAGACTCAATTTTTTCAACAGGAAGTAATATTTCTAATAAAAAATTTAATAAAATAAAAGATTATGAGCTTGCCTCATGTATTTTAAGATCAAAAAAAGGTGTGCAATGTATAATTACTAATTCAAGACATTGTAGTTTTGGCTATGATCAAAGAGTGGAGTTATTTGGATCTAAAGGAATGTTGATTTCTGGAAATAAAAAAGAAAACGAGACAGAAATATTTACTAAAAATAACACTTCTCAAAAAAAACCTCTTCTTAATTTCTTTATTGATAGATATGTTGATGCATACAAGCTTCAACTTGATGAATTAGCTAAATACACAATAAAGAAAAGCAAACCCATATCTAGCTTTGAGGATGGAAGAAGAGCTCTTATAATCGCTAATGCTGCATCAATTTCTTTGAAACAAAAAAAACAAATTAAGTTAAAATTTTAGTTTCAACTAATAATTGAAAATCTAAAATAATTATAAACAGTGTATAAAAGTTATACATTTTTAAGTTGTCATCTTTACAACTTAGTTTTTTCTATGTTAACGTTCCCGCTTTAAAAGTTAACTTTTTAATAACGAGAGGGAAATATAATGAAAACATTATACAAATCATTATTAGCTTTTGTTGCTTGGGTTATGCTTTCAGTGTCTGCTTTAGCAGTAGACGTGATCGTTGTTTCTCACGGACAAGCTAACGACCCGTTTTGGTCTGTTGCTAAGAATGGTGTAGATAAAGGATGTGCAGATATGGGAATATCTTGTAAGTACACTGCGCCTGGCACTTTCGACATGGTTGAAATGGCTAAATTAATTGACAACGCAGTTTCACAAAAACCAAAAGGTATTGTGATTACTCTTCCAGATGCTGCTGCTTTAGGAAAATCTGTTAAAGCTGCTATCGCTGCTGGTATTCCAGTAATTTCAATGAACTCTGGTTCAGATGATTTTGCTTCACTAGGTATCAGTGCTCACGTTGGACAAACTGAGTTTGAAGCTGGTGTAGGTGGCGGACAAAAAATGAAAGCTGCTGGTGGTAAAAAAGCACTATGTGTTAACCACGAAGTTGGAAACGTTGCGCTAGACAGAAGATGTGCTGGATTCAAAAAAGGTTTTGGTGGATCAGTTGACATCTTAGGAACTTCTAATGACCCAACAGAAATTCAAAAAGCTGTTGCTGCTAAATTAGGTGGTGGATATGACACTATCTTGACTTTAGGTGCTGGTCTTGCAGGTGAAGCTGCTCTTAAAGCTTTAGAAGCTGCAGGAAAAGTTGGTTCTGTTAAACTTGGTACATTTGATATGTCACCAGGAATGTTAAAAGCTGCTGCTGCAGGTAAAGTAGAGTTTTTAATTGACCAACAACAATACCTACAAGGTTACTTACCAATAGCTATCTTTGGTCAGTATATGAGATATGGAACAATGCCAGCTGGTGTTGTTATGACTGGTCCTGGTTTCGTAACTCCTGATAATGCTGCTAAAGTAATTAAGTGGGCAGCTCAAGGTTACAGATAAAAAATACTTTAAAAGGCCTAGCTAACTTTTAGTTAGGCCTTTTTTCTAAAAAAATTCATAACAAAATGTCTGAAAAAGCAAAAAGCATTTCATCAAAAAAAACTTCTGGTCAAGACGAAAGACTAAAAGAGGTTTCTAAATTAAGATTACTTTTAAATAGACCTGAATTAGGAGCTGTTGGCGGCGCAATTTTAGTATTTATATTTTTTGGAATAGTAGCGGGTGACACTGGAATGTTTAGTGCTTATGGAACTCTTAACTTTTTAGATGTCTCTGCAAATTTAGGAATAATTGCAATTGCAGCAGCAATGCTAATGATTGGTGGAGAATTTGATTTATCAATTGGATCAATGATTGGTTTTGCAGGAATATGTATAGCAATTCCTGCTATTTATTGGGGTTGGCCTTTATGGATAAGTATAATTTTTGCTTTTGCAATGGCAGTATTAGTTGGTTATTTCAATGGTATCCTTGTTGTTAAAACAGGACTTCCATCTTTTATAGTAACTCTTGCTATGTTGTTTATTTTAAGAGGAGCAACTTTGGCGATTACAAGATTAATTACAGGAAGAACTCAAGTTCCAGGTTTAAGAGTTTTAATTGAGAATGATCCAATTGCGTGGATGTTTGCAACTGATACATTTAAATGGTTATTTACTTGGTTGGGTTCAATGAATTTAGTTGCTTTGAGAACTGATGGAACTCCATTAGCTACTGGTATTCCTCCATCAGTAATATGGTTTATTGCAGCTACACTTTTTGCAACATGGATATTAATGAAGACTAGATATGGAAACTGGATTTTTGCATCAGGAGGAGACAAAAATGGTGCAACAAATGTTGGTGTACCTGTTGGTAGAGTGAAAATAAGTTTATTTATTGGTACTGCAGTTGCAGCCACAATTTTTGCAACTATTCAAGTTTTAGACGCTGGTTCAGCAGACACTATGAGAGGAAATTTAAAAGAGTTAGAAGCAATTGCAGCAGCAGTTGTTGGCGGTTGTTTGCTAACCGGTGGGTACGGTTCTGCAATTGGTGCAGCTTTTGGAGCATTAATATTTGGAACTGTTTCAATGGGAATATTTTATACAGACGTTGATACTGATTGGTTTAAAGTGTTTTTGGGAGCAATGATGTTGATTGCTGTGGTCTTTAATAATTATATAAGAAAAAGAGTAACAGAGAGTAAATAATGTCAGAAAATTTAATAGAGTTTAACAACATTAGTAAATTTTTTGGAAAAGTAATTGCTCTTAAAGATGTCACTATGAAATTAAAAAAAGGTGAAATCATGTGTTTACTTGGTGACAATGGTGCTGGAAAATCTACATTGATTAAAACTTTAGCTGGTGTTCATAAACCAGATGAAGGTGAGATAGTAATCGATGGTAAAAAGACTATTTTTGACTCACCAAAAGATGCTTTGGATATGGGTATTGGAACAGTTTACCAAGACTTAGCTTTAGTTCCATTAATGAGTGTTACAAGAAATTTTTTTATGGGAAGAGAACCATTAAAGGGACTGCCTTTTTTAAAAACTTTTGATATTGAAAAAGCAAATCAAATTGCTGCTGAGAGAATGGGTCAAATTGGAATTGACGTAAGAGATCCTTCTCAAGCAGTTGGAACAATGTCTGGAGGTGAAAGACAATGTTTAGCAATATCAAGAGCTATATATTTTGGAGCAAAAGTTTTAGTTTTAGATGAACCAACTTCTGCATTAGGTGTTCATCAAGCATCAATGGTTTTAAAATATGTTGTAAAAGCAGCCTCACAAGGATTAGCTGTAATTTTAATTACACATAACGTTCATCATGCATATCCAGTTGGAAATAGTTTTACAGTTTTAAATAGAGGTAAAAGTTTGGGAACTTTTAATAAAAAAGATATTAGTCGTGAAGAGCTTTTAGGGATGATGGCTGGTGGGGAAGAGCTTGATAAGCTTGAAGTTGAACTTGAAGAAATGAATAGGATTAACAATTAATCTAAAGCTTCATATAGTGTAGGGAACATTTCTCCCTCAACAGGATCTCCATTTTTATAACCTGCTTCTTGCATTGCTTTCCTATAATCAAAACTTGTCCAATCTCCATCATAACTTATTTTTGCATCCTCTTTTGAAACTCTTAAGGTATATCGGCTTAAGGTTTTATCAGGAATACTCTCATTCAAACTTCCATGTAGTGTTCTCATATCGAAAACTACTGCATCCCCTAATTCGCAATCCCATTGTAAAAACTCATATTTATCTTTATTTCCTAAAATATCAGGAGGCAATTCATATTTTTTTCCATTGACTAAACATTCATTACCTTCAATTTTATGTCCATCCTTAAACAAAACTCTCAAAAAAAATTTATTCCATAAATGTGAGCCCCTTACCCAAACAACTCCCTCATTTTTTTTTGTTGGTTGCAGTGGAAGCCACAAAACACACATTGTTCCATCCATATCGAAATAACTTATATCGTGATGAAAAGGCGTTGAAGAGTTTGATCCTGCCTCTCTTAAAAACCAATTATCCATTACTAAATTAATTTTTTTTGCGGACATTAATTCTGCAGCTATCTGTGCATATGGTGATTTATAAACAAATTCTTTAAATTCAGGAATTAGATGCCAAGTCCAGTAATCCTCTAGGTAAGCTGGAACATTTTTTTTAGTTGTGTGAGATTTAAATCTAGGACTAGGGTTAGAAATATCTTTTTCTATACCTTTCTGAAGTTTATTAATCCAATTAATATCGAACTTGTTTTTTAGAAATATTGCGCCATCTTCTTTAAATTTTTTTATTTCATTTTCGGTAAGAATTTTGTTCATAATAATAAAACTTAAGTTTTATAGTATTTTAATGCATTAAAGTGTCTAGTAATAGTTGAAATTATTATATTTAAAATCCACATAACTAATATTTGATTTTTTCATTAATTATTTTTCTTCTATAATGTTACTTTATAAGAAGGAGGTAACTATGGCTAAATTTATAGTAATGGGCAATTACACAGCTCAAGCTTTTAAAGGATTTATAGGTAATCCAGACCAAGACAGAGCTGCAGCTGCTACTGCTTTATCAGAGGCAGTAGGAGGAAAAATGGAATCTTTTATGATCACAAGAGGAGCTTATGATTTTGTTGGAGTTGTGAGTGGTGATATTGGATTTGAAGGCGCAGCAGCAGTTAAGCTAGCAGTTGAAGCTTCTGGAGCTATAACAAATTTTACCATATTAGAGGAAATGGATATGGGTAAAGCTGCCGGCATGGCATCAAAAGCTATGGCTAATTATAAACCAGCAGGTTAAAGCTAGATTTTAAGTTAATTCTATCATGATTAATTTTATTAATTATGATAGCTTTAACTTAAATGAAAATGTTAAGAGATAGTTTTGGTAGGACTTTTCCATATATAAGACTTTCGATTACCGATGTATGTAATTTTAAGTGTGGATATTGTTTACCCAATGGTTATCAAAGTGATAAGAGCGATAATAGAAAATTTCTTCACTTAGAGGAAATTAGACGTCTAGCAAAAGTTTTTTCAAAATTGGGTGTATGCAAAATTAGACTTACTGGAGGTGAGCCAACGGTAAGAAAAGATTTTTTTGATATAATCAAGATATTAAAAAACGAAGCTGGAATAAAAAAAGTTGTAATTACCACAAACGGTTATCATTTAGATGAAAAAGCAAAGATGTTAGTGGATAGTGGCTTAAACGGGATTAATATTAGCATTGATAGTCTAAATAGAAATACATTCAAAAGTGTTACAGGTCACGATCGATTACCAGAGATTTTAAAAGGAATTAATATCTTACAAGATTTAAATTTTGAAAATATTAAGATTAATGCAGTTCTTTTAAATGGAATAAATGCATCAGACAAAGATTTTGAGTCTTGGGGAGAATTTATAAAAAAGAACAAAGTGGATTTTAGATATATAGAGCTAATGCAAACAGGTGATAACCTAGATTATTTTAAAAAATACCATGTATCTTCAAAAATCTTCAAAGAATACTTAAATAAAAATAATTGGATTTATCAAACCTTAGGTAAAGATGCTGGGCCGTCACTAAATTATATCAATCCAGAGTATAAAGGTAAATTTGGAATTATAGCACCCTACTCTAAAGATTTTTGTAGAAGCTGTAATAGATTAAGAATTACATCAAGAGGAGATCTTAGATTATGCCTATTTGGAAATACTGGAATAAGTATAAGACATTTATTACAAAAAGATGATCAAATTGAAGAATTACAAGATCTTATAATGGGTCAAATGAAATTTAAAAAAGAATCTCACCATTTGGAACTTGGTGAAACTGGTTTAACTAAAAATTTATCTACCACAGGTGGCTAATGTCAAAATTAAAAATTATAAATCAAGAAGAGCTTAAAGATTGGGCGAAAGAAATATTTCAAAAAAATTCTTTCAATATGGTTGATGTTTCTTCAAAAAAAGAAACTTTTAGAAGAGCACTTGCATCAGGTAAAATTTATGTTGGAAAAGAGGTTTTCGATCTAATTAAAAATAAGAAGATGCCTAAAGGAGATCCCATTACTTTAGCTGAGGTATCAGCTGTGTTGGGTGTAAAAAAAACAAGTGAACTTATTCCTCTATGTCACCCACTTCCAATTGACCATACGGCTACTAAAATAATTATGAATGAATTAGACAGTTCATTAGAAGTTTTTTGTGTAGTTTCTGCAGTAGCAAAAACAGGTGTTGAAATGGAAGCTATAATGGGTGTTAACTCTGCCTTAATCACAATTTATGATTTAAGCAAAATAGTAAATCCACATCTTAAAATTGATAACGTAAAATTGTTAATTAAAGAAGGTGGAAAAAGTGGATTATGGAAAAACCCTGATGGGCTCCCAGATTTTTTAAAAAATATTTTTTAATGAAAATATCAGTTGAACTATTTGGTGCAGCTAGAGAATTTAGTACTAAATCCCATTTAGACTTTGAATTAATTGAAAATTCCTCAATAAAAGATCTTAGAAACCAAATGATAGAGTTTATTGATATGAAATTTAAAGGAAATGAAACTTTTAAAAAAATTATTAAATCATCAGCTTTTTGTTCGTCTGATGATAAAATTGTCTCAGACAATTATAAAATAGTTAAAAAACAAAACTTTAGCATTATACCTCCTATAGGAGGCGGTTAATGCTACATACTAAAATTATTGACGCATCAAAAAAAGAGAAGATAGAAATTTCAAAAGCAGAAAATTTTTTAAATCAATCGAAATTTGGCGCTGTAATATATTTTGTTGGGACTGTAAGAGATTTAAATGAAAATAAAACAGTTACCGGTATTACCTATGATGCAAAAGAAAGTATGGTTATAAAAAGTTTTGAAGAAATTTACGAAGAAGCCGATAACAAGCTAAATATTAAAGAAAAAGCAGTATTTATTGAGCATGTTAAAGGATATGTGGGTTTAAAAGAAAAAAGCATCATTATTGGTGTAGCTTGCAAACATAGAGATCAAGCCTTTTTATTATCTAGATATATAATTGAAGAAATTAAAAAAAGATCTCCTATTTGGAAAAAAGAGCATTATGAAAATGAGGACAGTGAGTGGTTAAAAGGAATATCTCTTAATAATTAAAATGATAAAATTTAAAAATTCAGAAATTACACCAGAGAATATTTATAAAAAAAGAAGATCTTTCATTAAATCTATAGGTCTTGGTGCAAGCACATTAGCAATGTCTACTATACCCTTTGTAAATAAATCTTTAGCAAGTGAGAGAGATAAATTAACGAGTTATAAAGACATAACGACTTATAATAATTATTATGAGTTTGGAACATCAAAGAGTGATCCTTATAGAAATTCTCAAATATTTAAAACAACTCCTTGGGATATAACTATTGAGGGTGAAGTTGAAAAACCAATAAAATTATCTATGGAAGAAATCTCAGAAATGTTTATTTCTGAAGAAAGAATATATAGATTAAGATGTGTTGAAGGTTGGTCTATGGTTATTCCATGGATGGGGTTTTCTTTAAGCAATTTACTATCAAAAGTAAATCCAACTAATAAAGCAAAATTTGTTGAATTTGAAAGTGTATATGACCCTGCACAAATGAAAGGTCAAAGATACCCTGTTTTAAACTGGCCTTACAATGAAGGTTTAAGAATTGATGAAGCCATGCATCCTTTGACAACAGTTGTAACAGGTTTATATGGTAAAAAACTCCCTAATCAAAACGGAGCACCACTAAGAATTTTTATTCCATGGAAGTATGGTTTTAAAAGTGCAAAAGCTATTGTTAAAATTAAATTTGTTGAAAACATGCCTACCTCATCATGGATGTGGGCTTCACCTAGAGAATATGGATTTTACTCAAATGTTAATCCTAATGTTGATCACCCAAGATGGTCTCAATCAACTGAAAGAATAATAGGTGAAGGTGTTTGGGCACCTAGAGTAAAGACCTTAATGTTTAATGGTTATGGAGATGAAGTTGCAAGTCTCTATAGCGGAATGGATTTAAAAAAAAATTTCTAAATTAAATTGAGAAGATATTCTAAAACTCTGGTTTTTTTTCTCTCTCTTTGGCCAATTTATGTAATTTCATATCAAATAATTTTTAATCAATTAGGTCCAGAGCCTGTTGATAGAATCATAAATCACTTTGGAGAATGGACTTTGATATTTATTCTTTTAACTCTTTCAATGACACCACTGAAAAAAATCACAAAATCATTAGAGTGGATCAAGTTTAGAAGAATGCTTGGTTTGTTCACTTTTTTTTATGCATCTATTCATATGTTAAGTTATGTTGGTCTTGATTACAGATTTGATTTTGAGCCACTGATAAATGATGTCTTTAAGAAAAAGTTTGTCTTTATAGGATTTTCAGCTTGGTTGTTATTAATCCCACTTGCTGTAACGTCATCTGAGAGAATGGTTAGACTGTTAAAACAAAATTGGAAAAAAATTCATAGATTAATTTATATAATTGGGATTTTTGGTGTACTTCATTATATTTGGCTATCAAAAACAATATTTTTCAAACCACTTATATTTTTAATTATTTTAGTAATTCTTTTGCTTTTTAGAATTAAAATTACTAGATCAGCTTCTAAAATCTGAGGCTTTATCAAAATCTTTAAAAGATTTAACACTCATAGTTTTAATAAAATTTGTTCTATTTTTGAGCCTCTTAACCATAAATTTTGCTCCAAACTGACCTTTAATATTTTTAAATTTTTTTATTAAAGAATTATCAAAACCGATGGGGTTACCTACTCTAGTTTTATATTTTAACGCATGTATTAAAAATTTTTTAGAATTTATAGATCTACAAATTTTATTTATATCTGATTGTTTAACAAATGGCATGTCAGACTGAGCTACGATAAAGCCCTTATCATTTTTAGATATTTTTTTTAATCCTGTTTTTATAGAAGAGGCCATACCTCGTTTGTAATTTTTATTGTAGGTAAAAATAATTTTTTTATTTTTTTTTATTATTTTTTTTACTTCTTTGTGTTGATGGCCAAGAACTATGACAATTTTATTTACTTTACTTTTTTTTAATACGTTTAATGAATAATTTATTAACGGTTTATTTTTATATAGCTTAATCAGTTTATTTTCAGATTTCATTCTTTTTGATTGGCCAGCTGCAAGTAATATTGCTTTAATCACTTTTTATAAGTTTCTGATACTAATTGAGCTATAATAGATAAAGCAATTTCTGGAGCAGATTTACCACCAAGCTTAATACCAATTGGTCCGTGAATTGAATTAATTTCATCATTAGTAAATCCAGCTTCAGCTAATCTTTGACATCTGTTTTCATGAGTTTTTTTACTGCCAAGTGCTCCAATATAATAAAATTTATTTTTTAATGCGTATTGCAAAGCAGGATCATCTATTTTTGGATCATGTGTTAAAGCTATTAAGGCTGTACTTGAATTTGTTTCAATTTCTTCAAAAGCTTCTTTTGGCCACTTGTTAATAACTTTAATATCAGGAAATCTTTGCTCAGATGCAAAATATCCTCTTGGATCTATAATACTAATCTCAAAATTTAAACTTTTTGCAAAATCAACTAAATATTGTGCAATATGTACAGCCCCAACAATAATTACTTTTATTGGTTTTATATAAGTTTCAACAAATATCTCTGAATTTTCTATAACGCCGTTTTTTTTTGATTTAAAAAAATTTTCTATTTCATCAGCATATTTTGAAAATTCTCCTTTTGGAGAAGTGCCAGGCAAATAAATTTCACTATCACCATTTTCTAAATTTGTAAGAATTGCAAACTCAGTTTTTGATGATTTTTTTTTTAATATTTCTTCAAGTGTTTTAATTTTCATTAGTGTATTTGCTCAATATATACCGCTATCTCTCCGCCACATGCTAGGCCCACTTCCCACGCGCTCTCATTCGAAACTTTAAACTCTATTTTTTTACAAGGCTTGTTGTCTTTAATTAATGATAGACATTCGCTTACAACTGCAGACTCCACACATCCTCCAGAAACTGATCCTGAAAAATCTCCTTTTTCGTTCACAATCATTCTGCTACCAACTTGTCTAGGTGATGATCCCCAGGTTTGAATTACTGTTGCTAAAACTACTTTTTGATTAGCGTTGATCCAATCTTGAGCTTCGTCTAATATTTTCTCATCAAATGAATTTTTCATCTGATAAAATATAGTTTCTAACTAACAAGCATCAACGGCTTTTTTAGCCTGAGTGACAACTAAACTAGCTCTAAATTCTGCAGAAGCATGCATATCAGTGTTCATTTCTGAACTATCTAGATCCATTCCATCTATTGAAGAAGAGGAAAAATTACCCGTTAGGGCTTTTGACATATCTTTATCATTATAAACACATGATTTTGCACCAGTAACTGCAACGTTTACATCTCCTTTATGTTTAGCCACATATACTCCAACGATTGCATATCTAGATGCAGGATTAGGATGTTTTTGATAGCTAGATTTTTCTGGTATTTGAAATTCTATAGCTTCAATTAACTCACCCTTTTTTAAAGCGGTCTCAAACATTCCTTTAAAAAACTTTGCCGCTTCAATTTTTCTTTCGTTCGTATGTATTGTTGCGTTTAAAGCTATACATGCAGATGGATAATCAGCTGATGGATCGTTATTTGCAATTGAACCACCTATCGTTCCTCTATTTCTTACTTGTGGATCACCAATTCCTTCAGCCAAACTAGACAATGATGGAATTGCTTTTTTAACATCTTTAGAATTTGAAACTTCAACATGTTTAGTTGCAGCTCCTATTGTAACTGATTTGCCACTTACTTTTATACCACTTAATTTTTTAATATTTTTTATATCAATTAAATCTTTGTAAGTAGCCAATCCTAATTTCATTGAAGGAATAGTAGTCATTCCTCCTGCTAAAAAAGCAGAACTAGATGAAGCAAGTTTAGATGCCTCTTTACTATCTTTTGCTGAATGATAATTAAAATCTTTCATAAACCTCCTATGCTGCTTTTGCGTTAGATTTTTTTAGATTTTTACAAGCCTTCCACACTTTTTCAGCTGTAGCTGGCATAGTAACCTCTTGTCCACCTAAGGCATCAATTACAGCATTCATCACAGTAGGTGGTGCTGCTATTGCTCCTGCTTCTCCACAACCTTTAACTCCTAAAGGATTTGTGGTTGCATGTGTACAAGTATAACCGATGTTGAACTCAGGAAAATTATCTGCACGTGGCATCGTATAATCCATATAAGATCCAGTCATCAACTGACCTGTTTCATCATACTCTGCATTTTCATACAATGCTTGACCAATGCCTTGAGCAAGACCACCATGAACTTGTCCTTCGACAACCATTGGATTAATTATTCTTCCAAAATCATCACAAGCTGTATATTTTTCTAGCTTCACATGACCTGTTTCTGGATCTATCTCAACTTCAGCAATATGTGTTCCTGCTGGAAAAGAAAAGTTTGAAGGATCATAAAAAGAAGTTTCTTTTAAACCAGGCTCATCACCCTCTGGCAATGGAGATTTCATTTCATCTCTTACACCCGGTAGATAACAAGCAAAAGCTACTTCTCCTATTGTTTTCTTTTTATTTGATTTAGAAACAATAAATTCTCCGTCTTTGAACTCAACATCTTCTGGATTTGCCTCTAACATTTTTGCTGTAACTCTTTTACCTTTTTCAACTATTTTTTTACAAGCATTAACAATTGCGATACCACCAACAGCTAAAGATCTAGAACCGTATGTTCCCATACCAAATGTTCCTTTATCTGTATCTCCATGAACGATATCTATATTTTCTATTGGTACACCTAACTCATCAGCTGCTATTTGAGCAAAAGTTGTTTGGTGACTTTGTCCATGACTATGTGAACCTGTGTAAACAGTGACTTGTCCAGTTGGATTAAATCTAACCTCTGCAGATTCCCATAATCCAACTCCACATCCTAAAGACATTACAGCAGCTGAAGGAGCAATACCGCATGCTTCAAAATATGAGGTAACACCAATTCCTCTAAGTTTTCCTTTAGCTTCAGACTCTTTTCTTCTTGCCTCAAAACCTTTGTAGTCTGCCATCTGTTTTGCCTTTTCCATTCCAGCAACATAATCGCCAGAATCTACAGTATGAACTAATGTTTGTTTAAAAGGAAATGCTGTAGGGAAATTTTTAATTCTAAGTTCAGTTTTATCAATCCCTAATTCCATTGAAGCTTTTTCAACTAATCTTTCAATAGTGTATGTAGCCTCTGGTCTTCCTGCACCTCTATAAGCATCTACTGGAGCTGTATTTGTATATACAGCTTTGACATTTGTATAAGCTGCTGGAATTTCATAAACTCCAGTTGCACAAGGTCCAAATAAATAAGTCGGTGTAACTGTACCAAATACTCGAGCATAAGCTCCAAGGTTTGCTATGGTCTCATTTTTAAAACCAAGAAACTTTCCATCTTTAGTAACCGCTAATTCTGCATGAGTTACATGATCTCTTCCATGTATGTCAGTTAAAAAAGATTCTGATCTTTCTGCAACCCACTTTATAGCTCTATTAATTTTTTTAGCTGCCCAGCTACAAACAATATCTTCGTTGTAGACATTAATTTTTGAACCAAAACCACCGCCAACATCTGGAGCTACAACTCTTAACTTATGTTCAGGAGCTACATTTCCAAAAGCAGACATTATCAATCTTGATAAATGTGGATTTTGACTTGTAGTATATAAAGTAATCTCTTCAGATGCTGCATTGTAATCGGCAACACATGCTCTTGGCTCCATTGCATTTGGAATTAATCTATTATTAATGATATCAATAGAAATTACTTTATCAGCCTTATCAAATGCTTCTTTAACTTTTTGTCTATCGCCTAATAACCAGTCAAAACAAAGATTTTTATCGATGCCTTCATGAATAGTATCTCCATTCATAGCATCTGCAGTACTTGTGACTGCTTTTAATACTTTGTAATCAACTTCAACTTTTTCTGCAGCTTCTTTTGCTTCTGCTAAACTTTCAGCAATTACAACTGCAACAGGATCTCCAACAAAATTTACATTATCTTTAGCTAGCGGAGGGTTTCCAGGACATTTCATTTCTGTGCCATCTTCACTTCTGATTGCCCAACCCGCAATTAAACCTCCAATTTTATCATCTGCTATTTCTTTGCCTGTAAGTATGCTTACTACTCCTGATGATTTTAAAGCTTTATCAATATTTAATTTTTTAATAGATGCTCTTGCATGTGGAGACCTAACAAAAATCGCGTAAGTTTGATTTGCTAAATTAATATCTGCTGTGTATCTGCCTTTACCAGTTAAAAATCTTTTATCCTCTTTTCTCTCAACTCTAGAACCTACTAAACTTGCCATTTTCTTTTTCCTCCTTAAAATTACATTTTTGTTGCTGCTTCTTTAACCGCGGCAACAATATTTTGATATCCTGTACATCTGCAAATATTTCCTTCTAACCAATCTCTAATTTCTTTATCTGATGGTTTTTTGTTTTTTTGCAAAAGATCAACTGCACTCATAACCATTCCTGGAGTACAAAAACCACACTGTAAGCCATGAAGTTTTTTGAACGCTTCTTGCATTGGATGCATTTTTCCATTTGTTTCTAAACCTTCAATTGTTGTAACTTTTGATCCATTAACATCAGCTGCTAAAGCCGTACAACTTTTTAAAGAATTTCCATCAACATGAACTACACAAGCTCCACATTGGCTAGTATCACATCCGATATGTGTACCTGTTAGCTGTAAATGCTCTCTTAAAAATGTAGATAGTAAAGTGTTATCAGGAGCTTCTTTTTCAACTTTTCTTCCATTAACTTCTAATGAAATTTTACCCATAATCTCTCCTTATAAATAATAAGAAGATTTAATCATTTTGAGAATATGATAGCAAGTGTCAAATTAAACACTACTTGGACTAGAATTTTATTTTAAAAACATCCAATAAATTAAGAAAATTCCAAAAACTACTACGGCAGTTAAATACCCATAACTAATTTTTGAGTCAGAAGTTTTTTGTTCAACTGCTAATGGAGTTTCTTTTTCTTCAACTTTTTCAGAAGAAATTAATTCAGAAAATTTACCAAAAAAAATATCTGCCATTTTTTTTGCTGTCATATCTATAAGTCTTGAACCTACTTGTGCAATTTTACCACCTACTTGTGCTTCAACAGAATAAATTAAATTTGTTCCAGTTTCTGTATCCTCAAGTTTAACTTCAGCTTCTCCTGAAGCAAAACCAACTAGAGAGTTTCCAGATCCTGAAATCTTATAACTGTTAGGAGGATTTAAATCTTTTAATTCAATATCACCAGAAAAGGTTGCATTAAAAGGTCCAATTTTATTTGTAGCTTTTGCAGAAAATTCAGTATCAGATTTTTTATTAAATTCTTCACATCCCGGGATTGCTTGTTTAAGTATTTCTGGATCATTTAAAGCTTCCCAAACTTTTTGTTTTTCTAAATTAATTTTATAAGATCCTGTTAATTTCATAAATTAAACATATAATAAATTATGGATGAAAATACAAAAAAAGAATTACAATCTGCAGCTTTTGAAAGATTAATTTCTCATCTTAGAGAAAGAAAAGATGTACAAAATATAGATCTAATGAATCTTGCAGGTTTTTGTAGAAACTGTCTTTCTAAATGGTACAGAGAAGAAGCGGGAAAAAAAGGGATTGAAATTTCTGATCCTGATGCAAGAGAACATGTTTACGGGATGCCTTATTCTGAATGGAAAGATAAATATCAAAAATAATTATTTCTCTTTAAGTCTAGGGAATAATTCTACAAAATTACAGGGTTTATGATTAACGTCTAATTGATGCTTTAATATTCCATCCCACGCATCAGTTACACCTCCTGAGGATCCTGGTAATGCAAATATATATTTACCATTAGACAAAGCTGCACAAGCTCTAGATTGTATAGAGGATGTTCCAACTGTTTTTAGACTTATTGTTCTAAATACCTCCCCAAATCCAGGTATATGTTTATCTGCAATTTCATTAACTGCTTCAGGAGTTATATCTCTTCCAGTAAGACCTGTTCCTCCCGTAGTTATTATAACATCTATCTCTTTTTGATTAGTCCATTCTTTTAAAATTTTTACAATATCTTCTTTATTGTCTTTACAAATTTTTCGATCAATTAATTGATGTTTGGCTTCTTTAATTTTTTCAACCAAGATTGCACCCGATTTATCATTATCAAATGTTCTTGTATCTGTTACAGTTAATAAAGCTATATTTACATCCATAATTTAAAAATGATTATATTATCAATTCTTTTCTTTGTAACTGCATTAATATACTCAAGTGTTGGTTTTGGGGGAGGCTCAACATATCTCGTAATACTTTTAATTTGGGGTGTGCCTTACACAATATTTCCCGTTATAGCCCTTGTATGTAATATTATTGTTGTATCTGGTAATTCTATTAATTTTATAAGATCTAAGAATATAAACTTTAATTTACTTTTTCCTTATTTAATTGGCTCCATACCTTTTGCCTTTATTGGAGGATCGATAAAAATTGAAAAAAGTTTATTTGAGATTTTATTATTTTGTGTTTTGTTGGTTGCAGGCATTTTTTTATTAATTGAAAGTAAATCTTTTAATAAAGAGCAAATTAAAATTAATAAAATACCAAGATTAATCTCAATTTCTTTTGGATCGATAATTGGCTTTATGTCAGGCATAGTAGGAATTGGTGGAGGAATTTTTTTAAGCCCTCTTCTATTTTTAATGAAAGCTGGATACCCTAAGCATATCACCAGCAGTGCATCTTTATTTATATTAATCAATTCTATCTTTGGAATAGCTGGACAGCTGACAAAAGATCAGGTTTTAGATCAAGTTATTACCTATTGGCCATTATTTTTATCGGTACTTATTGGAGGACAAATTGGTAGCTTATTAAACATTAAATTTTTATCGAATAAAATTTTAGCTCTACTAACTTCTTTTCTTGTAATTTTTGTCGCAATAAGAATGGGGATTAAACTTATTGCTTAATCTTGAATAAATATGCTTTTAATATATTTAAAGCATTATGAAAAATATTAAGCCTTTTGGTCCATCAATTGGAAAGACAAAAATTTCAAAGAAATTTTTAAATATCTTGAACAAAGAGATTGATAATAAAGTTTTAACAAAAAATAATGATTATAGTTCTAAATTAGCCAGTCAAATTAAAAAAGAAATTAAAATTTCAAATAATTTTATAAAAAAGAATTTAGAGAGAGAAATAAAAAAAAATATCAAAGATTTTCTTAAAAATGAAAAAATTAAAAAAGTTAAAAATATAAAAATATTAAATTTATGGGTAGTTAGTCAATTTAAAGATGAATATAACCCTATTCATTATCATGATGGAGATATATCTGGTGTGGGTTATTTAAAAGTCCCAAAAAATATGACTAAAAATAAACTTTTAAAAAATAAAAAAGATAAGACTAATGGCACAATTGATTTTATAAACGGACAAAGGGGTTTTTTAAGCAGAAGTATTTTTAATATTGTGCCTAAAGAAAGAGACTTGATAATTTTTCCAAACTATTTGATGCATACTGCATATCCATTTA
The DNA here is from genome assembly GCA_902558585.1 of uncultured Pelagibacteraceae bacterium. Classification (GTDB taxonomy): domain Bacteria; phylum Pseudomonadota; class Alphaproteobacteria; order Pelagibacterales; family Pelagibacteraceae; genus Pelagibacter. The sequence goes on from CACEEO010000004.1 coordinate 30,247, forward strand.
ATATTAATGCTGAAAGAAGATCTTTTTCTTTTAATGCTAAAATTATTTTAGATAAATAGTTTACAAACATTCATTTATAAATTAAAAGGTAATTGCCGATTTGATCCTATTGCGGGCATAAACTGCTAAAATGGAAATCCCAAAATAATCAAATAAGCAAGGTAGTTGAACTTTATTGTGCACCTAGCATAAAGCTAAAGCACTAAAAAAGTGAGGAAACAATGGATATTAATTTTTTTAAAGAGACGAGAATATTGGATGGTGGAATGGGTCAAGAGCTTTTGGCTCGAGGCATGAAGACAAATGGAACTTTATGGAGTGCTAATGCGATACTAAATTCTGAATATCATGAATTGGTAGAGAGTACTCACAAAGATTTTGTAAAAGCTGGGGCAGAAGTAATTGTTACAACAACTTTTACGACAAGAAGAAAAAGACTAAGTGAAAACAACATTGAAGATAAATTCGAATATCTTAATAAAAAAGCAGGAGAAATTGCCTTAAAAGTGAAAAATGAATATCCAAATATAATGATTGCTGGAGGTTTGCCACCTCAACGTTTAACTTATGAAGAGGATATAAGAAGTGAGGTTGAAATCACTAAAGACTTTAATGAGCAGGCTAGATTATTAAATGAATATGTAGATTTTTATTACTTTGATGTTTGGAGCAGCATTAGAGAGTTTAAATGTGGTATTGAGGCAATTAAAGAATTCAAAAAACCTTATTTAATAGGAATTCATATTTCAGAAGGTACAAAGTTACCTAGTGGTGAAAAAATTTCAGATATTAAAAGTATTATTGATGGAAATCTTTTAGGCGTTATGTTGTCTTGTGTTTCACCTGAAAATTATGAGCACAACCTTGAAGAAATCAAAAAATTAAACGTACCATTTGGATTTAAATTAAATGGATTTATGACAACTAAACCAAAAAACGGATACACAGCTAATTATTTAAAAACTAAGGGAAATCCAAATGAGTTTTTAGGAAAAAGACATGATCTTACACCAGATAAATTTCATGAAATTGCAAAAAAATTTAAAAAAAATGGAGCAACAATTATTGGAGGTTGTTGTGAAACTGGTCCTGCTCACATAAAAGCAATGGCAAAGCTTAAGTAACGTTTTTATAATCTGCTTTTCTTGCCAAATATATTCCAATAAATACAGCAATTAATGCAACAATAATTTTTGAGGTAATTATTTCATTAAGAAATATGTATCCTAAAATAATTCCAAATATTGGAATGATATAAGAAACCTGTGAATGAAATATGAGACCATTTGTTTTTAAAATTCTGAATCTCAATAACCATGCTATCCCAGTAGGAAAAATTCCTAAATATATTACCGATATAATAGAGTCTGTTGAAGGATTTAACATCCAAGGTTTTTCAAAAATTAAAGTGAATGGAAGAAGTATAATTGTAGACCAAATTAAAATTGAACCCGTAACATTTTCATTTTCTTTATTGCTTATTTTTAAGGTTATAACTCCTCCGATTACATAACAGGTAGATCCAAGTAGAATTAAAAGTGCAGCAATAAAGTTATTTTCATTAATTAAAAAATTATCTGAAAACAAAAATACTATTCCTGAAAATCCTATTAATAATCCAATTGTTTTTAATAAGTTAAATTTTTCTCCTTTTAAAAAAAAGTGAGCTAGAACTGTTGAGCTTAATGGTGTTGTGGACATCAAGATAGCTGCCAAGTTACTTTGAACAAAATTCACTCCATAAGATATTAGTATGAATGGAATAACTAAATTTACCAATCCAATGATTGCAAACCACTTCCAGTCTTTTGAGAATGCTTCAATTTTTATATTTTTATAAAAACATAAAATTAAAACTGGTATAGCTCCTAAAAAAGATCTTAAAAAACCTATTGTAATAGGTCCAAATGAGTATGTGGCAATCTTTATATTAAAAAAAGCAGACGCCCATATTAATGACAACAATGTCAACAATAAATAATCAACTAATTGTGGTTTTCTCATTCTGTTATTTCGTTTATCTCACCTGAGGTTAAGGCAATTAAATTTTCAAAATTTATTTCGAATACTGCATTAGGATGACCTGCGGCTGCAAAAATAGAAGAAAATCTATTTAAAGTTTCATCAATAAAAATTTTTATTTTTGTTAAATGTCCTGTTGGAGATACTCCGCCAATTGTATATCCAGTAATTTTTTTAACATCTTCAGGGTTCGCCATTGAAACATCTTTTTGATCTAAAATTTTTTTTAATTTATTTAATGAACACCTTTTATCTCCAGAAACTAAACATAAAACATAACTATCCCCTGCTTTAAAAAGTAAGCTTTTAACAATTGCCCCTACTTTGCAACCTAAAGCTGTAGCTGCATCGTTAGCTGTTCGAGCAGTTTGCTCTAAAACAATCACTTTAATATCTGGATTAAATTGTTTTAGCGATTTTTCTGCTCTTAAAACTGGCTCTTTATTTAATATTGATTTCACAGGTTTAATATATTTATTATTTTAGTGACTAATTACACTACTTATGTGAAAATTGCATAGGTGTTATTTATTAAATAAGCAATATTTTTAAGTATTTTTTTGCTAATTAGGCCAAACAAAATTACATAGGAGACAAAATGAGTGCAGCAAACATTTTAAAATTTATTAAAGATAAGGAAGCAGAGTTTGTAGATTTAAGATTTACCGATCCAAGAGGAAAACTTCAACATTTAACAATGGATGCTTCGATAGTTGATGAAGAAATGTTGAATGAAGGTGTATTTTTTGACGGTTCGTCTATTGCTGGTTGGAAAGCAATTAATGAGTCTGACATGATTTTAAAACCTGATACTGCAAGAATGTTCATGGATCCTTTTACGTCTCATAATACTGTAGTTTTGTTTTGTGACATTCTAGACGCAATTAAAAAAGATCCTTATGAAAGAGATCCAAGGGGTGTTGCTAAAAAAGCTGAAGAATATTTAAAAGCTTCAGGTATAGGTGATAAAGCTTTTTTTGGACCTGAGCCAGAATTTTTTGTTTTTGATGATGTAAGAATCAAAAATGATATGAATGAGTGTGGATTTAAATTAGATAGTAAAGAAGGTCCTTACAATTCAGGTAAAGAATATGAAAATGGAAATATGGGTCATAGACCTCAAATTAAAGGAGGATATTTCCCAGTACCACCAGTTGATAGTGAACAAGACATGCGTGGTGAGTATCTTAAAAATTTGAAAGAAGTTGGTATTAAAGTTGAAAAACATCACCATGAAGTTGCTCCTAGCCAGCACGAGCTTGGAATGTATTTTGGAACTTTAGTAAACCAAGCTGATAACGTACAATTATATAAATATGTTGTTCAAATGGTTACACATTCGTTTGGAAAAACTGCAACTTTTATGCCAAAGCCAGTTGCTGGTGACAATGGTTCAGGTATGCACATCCATCAATCCATTTGGAAAGGTGATACTCCGGTGTTTTCAGGTGATGCGTATTCTGGATTAAGTGAAACCGCATTACATTATATTGGTGGAATTCTAAAACACGCTAAAGCAATTAATGCTTTTGCTAACTCTACAACAAACAGTTACAAAAGATTAATTCCAGGTTTTGAAGCTCCAGTTCTTCTTGCATATTCAGCAAGAAATAGATCTGCTTCTTGTAGAATACCGATCACATTAAGCAAAAAAGGTGCGAGATGTGAAATCAGATTCCCAGATGCTGCAGGAAACCCATATTTAACTTTTGCAGCTATGTTAATGGCTGGTATTGATGGAATTAAAAATAAAATTCATCCAGGTGAGTCTTTTGATAAAGATTTATATGAATTACCACCTGAAGAAGTTAAAGCTATCCCAACAGTTTGTGGTTCTTTAAGAGAAGCAATGGAAAGTTTAGATAAAGACAGAGAGTTTTTAACTCAAGGCGGTGTCTTTACTGACGATCAGATTGATGCTTACATTGCTCTTAAGTTTGAAGAAATTCACAAATTTGAACATGCACCTCATCCTGTAGAGTTTGAGATGTATTACAGTAGCTAATAAATTTAATTACTGTCTAGTTGTTGCAATTGTATCTTTGTTAACACCTTTTTTAACTACGTAATCTTGTGTGCCGTTCGCACCGGTTTCAACTTCTTTACGTAGTTCTTTAAAGAACGTTTTCTCCTTTAAAGAGTTTTTCAAGTTTTTAACAAGATTTTTAAACTCAAATTTGTTCATATAGAATCTATACATTAGATATGCATATAATGCAATACAGATATGCAATTAACGGGATAATACAACTTACGATATTTTAAAGGACTCTCCACAGCCACAACGCTCAGTTTCATTAGGATTATTAAACACAAATGACGAAGACAATTCCTCCTTCTTGTAATCCATTTCTGTACCAAGCAGATACATAATAGCAGCTGAATCAACGAATACTTTCACACCCTTATCTTCAATAACTTCATCATTAGGATTTAAATCTTTTGTATACTCCATTACATAAGACATCCCTGCACAACCACCTGATTTAACTGATACTCTAACACCAATAGATTCTTTTTCAGCATTGGCCATTATTTCTTTTATTCGTAATGCTGCGTTATCACTTAATTTTATTATTGGGTTCATTATAAATTCAATTCTAATTTTGCTGCCTCTGACATCATATCTTTGTTCCACGGTGGATCCCAAACTAACTCAAGATCAACATCCTCTATACCCTCAACTTGCATCGCGCCCTCTTTAACCTCTTTTGGTAAACTTTCTGCAACTGGACAGTTTGGAGTTGTCAGTGTCATTTTGATAATGGCAAACTTTTCATCTTTTACTTTAATATCATAAATCAAACCTAATTCGAAGATATTTACAGGTAACTCAGGGTCATAAATTTTTCTTATTTCCTCAATTATTTCATCTTTTTTTGTCATAATTTAATTCTCAGTTTTTACTTCCTCTTTTTTTTCATCAAAAGCCGAAACCATTGTATGCCAAGATAAAGTTGCACATTTAACTCTCATTGGATATTGCTTAACACCAGATAAACACATTAGTTTAGTTTTTTCATCTTTGCTCAAATACTCAGATTTTAATTCAGGATTTTCTTTAATCATGCCTAAAAAATCCTCAACTATTTCTTTAGCCTCATGTTCATTTTTTCCTTTAATCAAATCTGTCATTATAGAGGCTGAAGCCATTGAAATTGCACAACCACTCCCTTCAAACGATGCATCTTCTACAATTTTTTGTCCATTTAGTTTTAAATAAACATGAACGTTATCACCACAAAGAGGATTATTACCTTTGGCATCTTTGTTAAAACCTTCTGTCTTTCTAAGATTTCTTGGATTTTTACCATGCTCCAATATAATTTCTTGATAAAGTTCTTTTAAATTCATTATAGATTAAATATTTTTTTACAGTTGTTTATCGATTGGTTTAGCTGATCTAAATCTTCTTTTGTATTATAAATACCAACTGATGCTCTAGCGCTAGCTGGAATATTTAATTTGTCATGTAGAATTTGACAACAATGATGTCCTGCTCTTATTGCAACCCCGTCTTCATCCAAGATAGTTGCTATATCATGAGGGTGAACTCCTTCTATAGTGAATGATAAAACCCCTCCTTTATTTTTTGGATTTCCGATAAGTTTAACTGAGTTATTTTTTTGTAATAGTTCTTGCCCATATTCAACTAAATCAGCTTCATGTTTCATAACATTTTCGATACCAATGCTTTCTAAAAATTTTATTGATTGGTCAAAAGCAATTACTTGTGCAGTAGCCATAGTACCAGCCTCATATTTATTAGGTAGTTCACCATAGGAAATCTTATCTTTTTTAACTTCATTTATCATTCCTCCACCACCTTGGTATGGAGGTAATTCTTCTAACCATTTTTTTTTGCCATATAGAACTCCCAAACCTGTAGGTCCATACATTTTGTGACATGAAATTGCATAGAAATCACATTCTAAATCTTGCATATCTAATTTTAAATGTGGCGCTCCCTGACATCCATCGACTACAACAATTATTCCTTTTGAATGTGCAAGCTGGGTAATTTCTTTTACGGGTAAAATTGCACCTGTTACATTCGACAGATGAGTAATAGAAATTAATTTTGTTTTTGGTGTTATTTTCTTTTCTATTTCTTCAAGTGTAATTTCACCTTCTTCATTTATTTCAGCAAAATTAATTTTTATATTTTTTGATTTTCTTAAGAAATGCCATGGCACATAATTTGAATGATGCTCAAGTTCCGTAATTAATACTTCATCACCTTCCTGTAGGTAACTTTGGCCTAATGTATTAGCAACTAAATTTAATGCTTCTGTAGCACCTTTTGTAAAAACAATTTCATTTTTATCTTTAGCGTTGATATATTTTTGAACTGATGATCTTGTGTTTTCGTATAAATTTGTTGCTGCTACAGCAAGATAATGAACACTTCTTCCAACGTTAGAAAATTGTTTGGTATAAAATTCATTAATTCTATCCACAACTATTTTTGGTTTTTGTGATGAATTTGCACTATCTAAATAAACTAGATCATTATTTTGAATTTTTTCATCAAAAATTGGAAATTCTTTTTTTATCTGATCAATATTCATTCTTTTATTCCAAGCATATTTTTTATTAAGTTTTTTATTTCTGAGTCAGTAATTTTTTCTACAACGTCAAGCAGAAAACCATTAATCAATAGCTCCCTTGACTGCTGATAACTTAAACCTCTAGACATTAAATAAAATATAGAGTCTTCATTTAAACTACCTGATGCTGAACCATGCGAACACTTAACGTCATCAGCATAAATTTCTAGTTCTGGCTTGGCATTAAACTCCGATTCTTTATTTAACAATATTGCTTTGCTCAATTGGTATCCATCAGTTTTCTGAGCATCTGAATTTACAAATATTTTGCCTTGATACACTGCTTTAGAGCTTTGCTCTAAAACACTTTTAATTAATTGATAACTTTTTGTATTTTCAGTTAAGTGATTTATTATTGATCTAATTTCGTGATGTTTATCATTATTCAATGAAAAAACACCATTAACAAAAGCTGATGCATAAACTCCATTTAAATTACAGTTTATCTCATTTTTAGAAAAATTTGATCCAGAAGATAAAATAAATGTTTCAGAAATACTGTTCTTGTCTTGATCAATATTATTAAAAGAATACTTAATATTTTTATTCTCAAATTTATCTACTTTATAGTTTTTTAAAACAGCATTTTGCTTTAATTCAAAGTTATAAAATATATTTAAAAAATTCTTTTCAGATGTATCATTAAACAAATCAATTAATCTTAACGAGCTATCTTTATCTAATTCAAAATTAAGTCGTAAATTAATGTTTTTAGACCAAATTTTTGAATTTGTTGTATGATAGATAATTAGAGGTTTTGCTAACTGATAACCTTTTTTTACCAATATTTTAAAACATTTATTAGTAAAGGCATTATTTAAGTCAGATAATGAATTACTATTTTCAAATTCATTTATAGTTTCTGATTGATCAATTATTTCTATTTGATCTTTTTTTTCATATTCAAAATCAATTTTTTCAATTCTACCATTTATAAAAACTATTTTATTGTGCTCTAATCCATCTACAAATACAGAGGTATCAACTTTGTTAGTAGAAGCTTGATCATTATAAAAACTAAGTTCTCCAATATTATTTTTTATTATTTGATTAAGATCTGAAAATTTCCAATCTTCTTCTTTTTTATTTGGAAAACCTTTGTCTATAAAATTATCTAAACAAAATTTTTTTATCTCAATATCTTTTTGAGATAAACTTAAATTTTTTAAACTATTATAAAAATCTTTTTGTAATTGTTCTTTCATTTAATTAAAATTTTCGTATCCTTTTTTCTCTAATTCTAAAGCTAAATCTGGACCACCAGATTTTACAATTTTTCCATTTATCAAAACATGAACAAAGTCAGGTTTTATATAATCAAGTAATCTTTGGTAGTGTGTAATAATTAAAAATGAATTATTTTTATCTCTTAAAGTGTTAACTCCATCTGCAACAATCTTTAAAGCATCAATATCTAAACCAGAATCTGTTTCATCTAAAATTGAAAGTTTTGGAGCTAGCAACGACATCTGTAAAATTTCATTTTTCTTTTTTTCACCTCCAGAAAAACCAACATTTAATTGTCTGTTTAATTTTTCCTCATCAAATTTTAATTCTTTAGACTTTTCTTTTACCAATTTTAGAAACTCAATAGCATCAAGCTCTTTCTCGCCCCTAGCTTTTCTAACAGCATTTAAAGAAGTTTTTAAAAATATATTTGTATTTACACCTGGAATTTCTAAAGGATATTGGAAAGCTAAAAATATACCCTTGTGTGCTCTTTCCTCTGTTTCAAGTTCAAATAAATCTTTTTCTTCAAAAAGAACTTCCCCAGAAACTTCATAACCTTTTTTTCCAGATAGAATATTTGATAATGTGCTTTTTCCAGATCCATTAGGACCCATAATTGCATGAACCTCACCGGGATTTATATCTAATGATAGCCCGTTTAAAATTGACTTATTATCTATTGTTGCATTTAAATTATTTATTTTAAGCATATTAACCTACACTTCCTTCCAGACTGATACCTACAAGTTTTTGGGCTTCTACTGCAAATTCCATAGGTAACTGCTGCAACACTTCCTTACAAAAACCGTTAACGATCAAGCCAACAGCTTCCTCTGGATTTAATCCTCTTTGTTGACAATAATGTAGCTGCTCTTCACTAATCTTGGATGTGGTTGCCTCATGAGCAATATTGGACTCAGAATTTTTATTTTTTATATAAGGAACAGTGTGAGCTCCACATTTGTTACCCATTAATAAAGAATCGCACTGAGTATAATTAGTTGAATTTTTAGCTTTTGATGAAATATCAACTAAACCTCTATATGTCATATCTGAACTACCTGCTGATATTCCTTTAGAAATTATTTTACTTTTAGTATTTTTACCTAGATGGATCATTTTGGTACCTGTATCTGCTTTTTGATGATTGTTAGTAATAGCTATTGAATAGAACTCACCAACAGAGTTATCTCCTTTAAGAATACAACTAGGATACTTCCAGGTAATTGCAGAACCTGTTTCAACTTGTGTCCATGAAATTTTTGAATTTTTTCCCTTGCATAAACCTCTTTTTGTTACAAAATTATAAATTCCACCTTTGCCATCTTGATCACCTGGATACCAATTTTGAACAGTTGAATATTTTATTTCCGCATCATCAAGTGCAATTAGTTCTACATTAGCAGCATGTAATTGATTTTCATCTCTCATTGGAGCTGTACATCCTTCTAAGTAGCTAACATAACTTCCTTTATCTGCAATAATTAAAGTTCTTTCAAATTGACCTGTATTAGATGCATTAATTCTAAAATAAGTTGATAGTTCCATTGGACACCTAACACTCTCTGGAATGTACACAAAAGAACCATCTGTAAAAACTGCTGAATTTAATGTTGCAAAAAAATGATCACTTGTTGGGATTACAGAGCCTAAATATTTTTTGACTAATTCAGGGTGATTTTGAATTGCCTCTGATATAGGACAAAATATAATTCCTTGTTTTGTTAATTCATCTTTAAAAGTAGTAGCTACAGAAACTGAATCAAATACAGCATCAACAGCTATTCCATTTAATCTCGCTTGCTCTTGCAAAGGAATTCCAAGTTTCTTATAAGTTTCTAAAAGTTTAGGATCCAGTTCATCTAAGCTCTTTGGCTTATCTTTCATGCTTTTAGGTGCAGAGTAATAATATAAATCTTGATAATCTATTTTTGGAAATTTAGGTTTCTGCCAATCTGGTTCTTTTAATACTTTAAATCTTTCAAAAGCTTTTAGTCTAAACTCAAGCATCCATGCAGGTTCTTTTTTAATATTAGATATAAATTTAATGACATCTTCATTCAAACCTTTTGGGGCTTGAATATTTTCTATGTCTGTCGAAAAACCATATTTATAGTCTTTTAAATTATTTATCTCTTTTTGTCTGTTATCCATTCTAAACTCTTGTTTCTTTATTGTTGTTTAACAAATCTTTTAAGCTTTTATTTTCAAAGAATGTATTTATGTGAATCTCTAATTCATCCCAAAGATTGTGAGTTATACATTTTGTGGCTTTACCGTTACATCCTCTTTTTGACTCTTTTTTACACTGAACAGTTTTTACTTTTTCATCTACAGCGTTGAATATATTTGTTAATTTAATATCGTTTGGGTTTTTATTGAGAACATATCCTCCCTGAGTTCCTCTGATACTTTTAACAATTTCGTTTTTTTTTAATTTAGAAAAAATTTGTTCTAGGTAATCTAAAGATATACCTTGTCTCAATGATATATCTCTTAGTGACACTGGGTTTATGTTATCAAACCTAGCTAAATCAACTAATGCCATTACAGCATATCTACCTTTTGATGTAAGTTTCATTTTTACCCTTAAATTGTGCGTTTTTATACATACCTGACTAAAATGGTCAAGTTTAGAGTGTAAAAAAAGACTAACATATTGTCGCTGACTTATGATAAACCTACATTTTTTTTGAGAATAATAATCAATCTCGCTTATGGATAACAAAATTTTAGAAATATTTATACCTGGCCCAGCTGGAAGACTAGAGGCTAAATATTATAAAAGTAAAAAAAATACTTCACCAATTGCTTTAGTATTACAGCCCCATCCTCAATATGGAGGAACTATGAATAATAAAGTAATAGTAGATACTTTTCATACATTTATGGATAATGATTTTTCTGTTTGCAGAGTAAATTTCAGAGGTGTTGGAAAAAGTGATGGAGAATTTGATAATGGTCAAGGTGAACTTGCGGATGCAGCAGCGGCTTTAGATTGGTTAGAAAGAGAAAATTTTGATAATTCACAATGTTGGGTTTCAGGATTTTCTTTTGGATCTTTGATTGCAATGCAATTACTAATGAGAAGACCAGAAATAAACAGATTTATAGCTATTTCACCTCAACCAAATGTTTATGATTTCTCATTTTTATCTCCATGTCCAACTTCAGGCATGGTTATTTATGGTAAAAAAGATGAATTAGTACCAGTAGAACACATTACAGAATTAGATAAAAGATTAACTTCTCAAAAAGGTATTAAAGTAGAATTTAATGCAATATCAGAGGCTAATCATTTCTTTTCAAAAACAAGTGACGCTTTAGTTAAACATCTTGATAAATATATAAAAAAAGAAACAGCACTATATTAAAAGTTTTCTACCAGTTTTCCACCCACTGTAAATTCTTTACATCCAGTTGTTGTGCTAAAAGAAATTGGTAAATTTAAAAAAGACCTTATAGCTAAAAATGCAAATGCTTGGGATTCAATAAAATCACCATTTAAATTATAATTATCTATAATTTCCAAAGTAATATTTTTTTCGTTTAATATGTAATTTTTTAAACGACTAATTAAATTACTATTTTTTCTACCTCCACCACAGAGTAAATATGTAATACTATTTTTTTGATTAATATGTTTTAATCCTTCTGCAATCAAATATGCCGTAAAATCTGTTATAGTAGCACAACCATCTTCTAAAGATAAACCCCTTGCAAAAGATACATCGAAATTTTTAATATCTAATGACTGGGAGTAAGAATTTATTTTAAAATTATCTATTGCCTGATTTAGAATTAATTGATCAACTTTTCCTGCATTAGATAGTTCACCATTTTTATCAAATTTTTTATTAGAGTTATTTCTTACCCATTCATCAATTAAACAATTACCGGGGCCTATATCAAAAGCAGAAAGGTTATTTTTAAAATTATCTGAGTCATTAATAACTTTTGTAACATTTGCGATACCACCAATATTCAAGAAACCTATTGGAAATTTAATATCAAAATTTTGATTAAATTTTTTTGATAAAATATGATGAAAAATTGGTGTTAAAGGTGCACCTTGGCCATTATTTTGAATATCTGCTTGTCTAAAATCATATACGACTTTTTTTTTGACTATTTGAGATAACAATTTCCCATCTCCTAATTGATTGGTAATTTTCTCATTTGGATTATGAAAAATTGTTTGACCATGAAAACCTATCAAATCAATGGGATCTCTATATTTTTTTAATGATTGATTAACTGCATCAGCATGAAAAAGAGTTAAATTACGCTCTAATTCTCTTAATTTTTCTGAATTTTGTAAAAGATCTTTCTTTGTTAAAACTAAATCTCTTAATCGAACTAACTGATCCTGAAGATTTTTATCATACTCATAATAATCGTCTAAAATGTTTGAAAATTCATCGTATCCATCTGAACTAATTATAGATAAATCAATACCATCCATAGATGTTCCGCTCATTAGTCCAATTGCAGTATATAATTTTTTTTTCATTGATATGTTTTTTAAAAAAAATTTGTATATTGTAACTATAAACTTATGAATAAATTTTTAAAAGAATTTAAAGATAGAGGTTTTTTCTATCAATGCACGAGTGAAGATGAACTATCTAAAAAATTAGATGAAGAAAAGATAAAAGGTTACATAGGTTTTGATTGTACGGCTGAAAGCTTACATGTGGGTAGCTTACTGCAAATAATGTGTTTACGACTACTTCAAAAAAATGGACATCGACCAATAGTCTTACTTGGTGGAGGAACTACAAGAATTGGGGATCCATCTGGTAAAGATAAAACTAGAAAAATATTAAGTGAAGCTGAGATTGAAAAGAATATTAAAAATATCAAACATATTTTAAAAAAATTTTTAGATAATGATGATCTAAATACAAAGCCAATATTTGTAAATAATTATACTTGGCTTAAAGATTTAAATTATATTTCATTTTTGAGAGATATCGGAAAACATTTCACAATAAATAGAATGTTAACATTTGATAGTGTAAAACTCAGATTAGATAGAGAACAATCTCTTAGCTATATGGAGTTTAATTATATGATTTTACAAGCATATGATTTTCTTGAATTAAATAAGAAAGAAAATTGTGTCTTACAAATCGGAGGTTCAGATCAATGGGGAAACATTGTTAATGGTGTTGAGCTAATTAAAAGATATTCTAATAATCAAACCTTTGGTTTAACAACTCCATTAATTACACTAGCAACTGGTGATAAAATGGGAAAAACTGAAAGTGGGGCTATTTGGTTAGATGAAAAATACTTATCTGCTTATGATTATTGGCAATTTTGGAGAAATGTAGATGATAGAGATGTAATTAAATTTTTAAAAATGTTTACTGAAATTGAAATTAAGGAAATAGAAACAATTAAAGATAAAGATATAAATGAATTAAAAATACTCCTTGCGAATAAAACTACAGAAATGTTACATGGAAAGGAAGCGGCTAAAAATTCTGAGCAAGCAGCAAAAGAAGCTTTTTCTGGAAACACTTTGGGTTCGAACTTGCCTAAAGTTAATATTCAATCAAATAAATTAGAAGAAAAAATAAATATAATAGACCTTGTTTTGTTATCTAAACTAGAAAACTCAAAAAGCGAAATCAGAAGACTTTTGAAAGGGAATGCGATTAAAATAAATGATAATGTTATTTCAGATGAAAAATTCGAAATCAATAAAAATTTATTTAAAGATAACTATCTTAAACTTTCCCTTGGAAAAAAAAGACATATTAAAATAGAATTAAATTAATTTTTTTTAATTTTCTCTAAAGTTCTAGTTATAAATCTAGGAGTCAAAGTTTTTATAGGATTTACAGTAGTTTCTAAATCTTTAGGGGGACCTTTAATTTTAAAGCTGACACCAAAAACACCATCACCCACTTTCTTTCCAATCAATAAATCTCCAAGCAAAGGTATTGAAGCAATAGATCTATTAATTGTTGTCGCTGGAACCAAGGTTCCTCTTAAACTGATTAATTTATCTTCTTCAATGTATCCCTCTAATAAAATAGATATTGCTGGCCCAATTGCGTATAACTCCTGAATTTTCATAAGTTTATCTTCATTGGTAAAATTCATTTCAAAATCTGTAAACCTAATCCCCTCTCCTGTAAGTAAGTCCGCTATTCCTTGAAGAGATGCAAGAGCTAACAATTTTGCTAACGCTGGAATTTCTTTAACTTTAAAATTATCAATTACTAATTTAGAAGTTGAAATTCCATCTTTTTTTAAAGAGTAAAAGTCTAAATATCCTTCTCTATCATCTTTAAATCCTTTAATAAATTTATATCTGTCTACAAGGGGTTTTGCCTTAGATGAGAAAAGAGTGGTAATTTTTTCACCTTGATCATTTTTTCTAATTGTAAATTTTATATTTTGTGAATTGTTATAAAAGGCCAAAATATCTGCTTCCTCTACTTTATTATTAATAATATTTATCTTTCCTTTTAAATCCTTAACAAAATATATTTTATCTATGTAAACTTCATCAAAATTTAAGTCCATATTTACGTTATTTTCGAAAAGATTATTTTCTTCTTTATCATCGGCATCTAGTAAATTCGAAATTAAAGAATTAGCATTGAATGAATTGCCATCAATTAAATAATTTTGGCCCTCAACTTTTATTATATTATAATTATTTTTTTTATTTTCCGTATCTAAATAATTAAAATTTGCCTGATCAATTTTTATTATTTGATTAGAGTCGTTTAGATGTAAATTCTTAATTTTAATATTGTTATTTTCTTCTTTAAGAATAAAGCTGTTTATATTAAGATTTTTATTATTTTTTAGCTCTCCATTAATTAGAAGATT
>CACEEO010000005.1 GCA_902558585.1 uncultured Pelagibacteraceae bacterium
TATTAATTGAATTTTTTTTATCTTTTCTAGTAAAGTTAATTTTTTATTTATTTTTTCAATTACTTTATTTATTTTTTCTTTTTCATTTAAAAAATCTTTATTAGGAACAATTAAAGCAACTAAATAATTTTTTTTATCACCATAAACCATACATTGATCTATCTCTGATTCATTTGTAATCATATTTTCGATTTTAGCAGGTGAAATGTTGTCTCCTCCAGCACTTACTATTATATCTTTTTTTCTATCGGTTATTTTTAAATAACCATCATTTGGATCTATCTCTCCAATATCACCAGTGTGAAGCCATCCGTTAATTATTACATTTTCAGTTTCTTCTTTTTTGTTCCAATATCCCAGCATTACATTTTCTCCTTTAACTAAAATTTCTCCATCTTCAGCAATTTTAACTTTATTCCCTTTAAATGGAGGTCCTACAGTTTCCACTTTTATTTTGTGGATTGGATTGCAACTTACTACTGGTGATGTTTCTGTTAAACCATAACCCTGAAGAGTAGGCAGCCCCACAGAATTCAAAAATTCTCCTATTTCTTTGTCTAAAGCCCCACCCCCTGAAACGAAAGCTTTCAAATTTCCACCAAACTGTTTTTTTATTTTTTTTCTAACTAATTTATCAACTATAAAATTGAGTATTTTTTCAGAAAATGTCATTTTTTGATTTAATAGTTTTTTTCTTCCCAAACGAAGAGTTGCTTCAATTAATTTTGCTTTAAAACCTGTCTGCTTTTTTAAATTCATGTTTATTTTGTTGTAAAGGTTTTGGTAGAACCTTGGAACCGCTGTCATAATTGTGGGTTTTGCTTCAGATATATTTTCTAAAAGTTTTTCTATTTTTTCTGCATAAAATACTTTTGCTCCCACTGCTATCTGTGCAAATTGAACAGAATGCTCATAAGAATGTGAAAGAGGAAGCCAGGTTAAAAATACTGGTCTTGAGTTAAACAATGGTTGCATAATTTCGCATGCTCCTACGAGATTACTTAAAATTCCACCGTGACTTAAAATTACTCCTTTAGGATTACCTCCGGTTCCGGAAGTATAAATGATACATGCTGGAGAATTTCTTTTTAATTTATTATTTTCAATTTTATCTTCTGCTAATAAATTATTTTTTATAATTAAATTAAAATCTAAATATTTTTCTTTGTTAATTATATTTAAATTATTTGTTACCTTAGCTTTTTCATCCAAAGTAATAACTTTTTTGATAAAGTCTTTTTCATTAATTGAATTATTTAATTTTTTTAACATTTCATTATTTGAAACAACAACTAAGCTAGGCTCACAATCTTCTATCAGGTACTTATAATCATCTTCAGTATAAGTTGTATATGCCGGAACTGTAACTCCACCAGCTACCATAATGGCTAAATCAGAAACAAACCACTCGGGTCTGTTTTCCGAAACTAAAAGACATCTATCGCCTTCTTTTATATTTTCTTTAATGACTTTTGATAATTTTAAAATATTATTTTCGGTTTGTTCCCATGTGTATGTTTTTTTATTAGTTGGGTTTAGCCATTCTAAAAAAATATCTTTTTTATTTTGTTTATTTGCTTGATTAGCAAATAATTCGATTAAGTTATTTAAATTATCTAAATTCATAGTTACTTGGTGGGCGAAGAGAGAATCGAACTCTCACTTCTTGCGAAACACGATTTTGAGTCGTGCGCGTCTACCAGTTCCGCCATTCGCCCTAGGCATTCAATTAAATTATATTTAAATAGTATAAGAACTAAATTTATATTAAAACCAAAAAATGTTTCAAACACTTTACAAAAAATGTCTTGAATTAGCTGCACATAAAAGTTCTAATTTTTATTTAGGGCTTGTATCTTTTATAGAAAGTTCTTTTTTTCCTATACCTCCAGATGCAATGATAGTCCCAATGGTTATTGCTAAAAAAAAGGAATATCTGAAAATATTTTTAATAGCATCAATATTTTCAGTTCTTGGAGGAATCTTTGGATATTTGATAGGTTATTTATTTTTTGATTTAGCAATGTATTTAATCGAATTTTATGGTTATCAAGATAAAGTTGAAAATTTAAAATTAAGCATGTCTCAAGGTAGTGGATTCCTCGCATGGCTGAGTATTCTTTTTTTAGCTGGCTTTACTCCATTACCCTATAAAGCCTTTACGATTTCAAGTGGTTTAATTGCTTTTAATCTTCCTATTTTTATAATTGTTAGTTTAATTTCAAGAAGCTTGAGATTTTTTATAGTTGCCTATTTATCTTATAGATTTGGAGAATTATTTACAGAGTACATGGAAAAACATGGATCAAAATGGTTTACCATAATTGGAATTATTATAGTTATAATATTTATTATTATTTATTTATTTTTTAAATTTAATGGTTGAGATTAACAAAACAATTACCTTAAAATTAATTTTTTTAATTAGCATTATTGCTTTATCCTCGGCATTTTTTATTGAATATGTTTTAGGTCATCAACCTTGTAACTTATGTATTTTAGAGAGAATTCCATACTTAATGGCTATAATAATTATTGTAATAAATTATAAATTTATTCATCTTGAAAAATATTTTATACTTTTGCTTATCTTGGTTTTTTTAGCTGCTACAATTTTATCTTTATATCATCTAGGTATTGAGCAAGGTTTAATTGAGGAATCGTTAGTTTGTGATTTAAAAAAAGGATCTGATTTAGTATCTAAAGAAGACATATTAAAACAATTACAAGAAAAAAATATAAGCTGCAAAGATGTGACATTTAAAATTATGGGATTATCACTTACAAGTTATAATATTTTGATTTCTTTACTAATAACTATTAGTAGTGCAAGGATTTATTTAAACTATGACAAAAATTAATAAAAGAAGAATTGAAGAATTCATAAGAGTTGACCACGCAGGTGAACGTGGAGCTGTTAAGATTTACGAAGGGCAATTGCTAGCTTTAAATACTTTTGTAAAAGATGAAAATCTTAAAAAAACTATTGAAGAAATGAAAGTTCATGAAAAAGAACACTGTGAATTTTTTGAAAATGAAATTAAAAAAAGAAATATACAACCAACTAAATTTTTACCTTTGTGGGATTTATTAGGTGTTGGACTAGGATTTGGATCAACTTTACTTGGAAAAAAAGCTGCAATGTTATGTACTGCCTCTGTTGAAGAAGTTATAGATGAACATTACTTAAATCAAATTAATCAGCTGGATAAGAGTGAGAAAGATTTAAAAAAAAAGATTTCAAAATTTAGACAAGATGAAATAGACCATAAGGATATTGCATATGATGAAGGTGCAACAAAAAAAGGACCCTATTTCTTGCTAGATAAAATTATTAAAACTGGCTCTAGAATTGCAATAAATATCTCTGAGAAAATTTAAGCCTCTAACTCTACATCCCAATATAGATAATCCATCCAGCTTTTATGTAAGAAATTTGGTGGAAAATGTTTACCATTTTTATGTAGATCCTCTGTAGAAGGTCGATAAGGGTGCTGATATAATTTCATACCTGAATGTTTTAATAATTTTCCTCCCTTTTTTACATTACATGCAGAACAAGCTGTTACGACATTATCCCAATTGGTTTCTCCCCCTTTTGATCTAGGCAATAAATGATCAAAAGTTAACTCCTCATTGCTTCCACAATATTGACAAGAAAATTTATCTCTTAGAAACACGTTAAATCTAGTAAAACTTGGCTTGCTTTGAGGAACAATATAATCTTTTAATGCAATGACACTTGGCAATTTCATATTAAAAGATGGACTTCTTATAGTTCTATCATAATTACTGACTATAATAACTCGATCAAGAAAAACTGATTTAACTGTATCCTGCCATGACCATAAAGATAAAGGGTAATAGCTCAAAGGTCTGTAGTCAGCGTTAAGTACTAATGCTGGACACTTTTCTAATGAAACATTTTGTTCAATAAAGTTATTCATTGATTTAATTTTAACTTAGTTAAACAAATTTATCAATAATAAGAGATGTTAAATTTTTTTTAAGATAAAATTTAAAGCTGTACTTGATGCTTCAATAGGAATATGATGATCACAATTTTTTATTAATAATGTATCAACTTTAATATTATTTCTAATTAAAAAATCCTTTGCTTCTAGTAAATGTGTTGATGAGACAATTTGATCTGCTTCACCGTGTATAAGTAATGTTTGAGTATTATTTTTGATTCTGTTTTTCAAATCTTTTTGATTAATTATTTTTCCAGAAAAACCAACTATACATAAAAATTTTTCTTCAGATGTAAGGCCAACATTTAAAGACATCATACAGCCCTGACTGAATCCTGATAAACAGATTTGATTATTTGATAACTTAAATTCTTGTTTTATTTCATTAATAAATTTTTTTAAAACTTCTTCAGCTTTAATTGATTGCTCTAATATGTAATGAGAGTCCTCTTTAGTTAAATCAAACCACTGGTAACCTGAAGGATTTATTGCGCATGGTTCGTGACCATTGGGACAAATAAAGATTGTATTAGGCATATGTCTTTTCCAGTTTAAGGAAAGCATGCTTATATCCTTCCCATCACCTCCATAACCATGAAGCAAAATAACTGCGTTTTTGATTTCAACACCATTTTCTGGTTTAATAATTATTGAATCTAGGCAAAATGTCATAGTAGATAAATTATGTTTTTTATGCCAAAACACAATCTATAATAAAAAAATGATTTCAGAAATATTAGTAAAAGTTTTATCAATTGCTCTTTTGATAGCTGTTGGAGTAATTTTAATCTTAGGTATAGGTACTCTTTTTAAGGGAGGACAGACAAGTAAGAAATATTCAAATAAATTAATGCAGTTGAGAGTTATTTTACAGTTTATTGCTATTATTGCTTTAGTTGGCTTCGCTTATTTTTTTAAAAATTAGTTATATTTTTTTATCCAACTAACAAAATTTTTATCCTCAAAATCAATTGAACCTATTATCCTAGCAAATTCTTTACCCTCTTTATTTATTAGAATTGATGTAGGGACACCTCTTAAAGAAAACATTTTTGCCAATGTAGTAGGTGGATCAAAATAAGGTTCGAAATTTTTGATATTAAAATCTTTAAAAAATTTATTAACTTTGTCTGAATTTTCTTTACCAATATTGATTGCAAAAATTTTAATTTTATCCAATTCTGTATTAGCTTGAAGTTTGTCTAACGACGGCATTTCTTCTTTACAGGGTTCACACCAAGTTGCCCAAAAGTTTAATACCAATAAGTTGCCTCTATATTCATTGATATTAATTTTTTGATCTTTTTTGTCTAAAAAAATAACATTATCGTATGTTTTTGGTGCTTTATGAATAACAATATTTTTAATTCCAGGTAGTTCTTCAGCTACAACATTTGTTATCAAAAAAATAAATATTATTAAAAATCTCATGTTAAATAGGTATAATTAAATATCATGGCAAAAAATAAAAACAACCAAGCAATCTGGAACACAAGGATAAAAAGAAATGTGTCAAGTTTGTTTCAAAAAGTCGGTAATTCAATAGATATTGATAAAAGACTTTATAAAGAAGACATTCAGGGATCAATTGCTCATGTTGAAATGCTTTTTAAACAAAAAATAATTTCATTTAAAATAAAAAATAAAATTATTTATGGACTAGCAAAAATTGATAAGGAAATAACAAACAATAAATTTGAGTTTAATAAAAAATATGAAGATATTCATATGAATATAGAAAAGAGACTTTTTCAAATTATAGGTGAAGAAGCTGGCTATGTTCACACTGGAAGATCAAGAAATGATCAAGTAATTACTGATTTTAAAATTTGGATGAAAAATTCAACTAACGAAATAAATAATAATATTAATAAAGTTATTAAAAGCACAATCAAATTAGCTGAAAAAAATATTGAGACTATTATGCCTGGATTTACACATCTTAAAAATGCTCAGGCTATCTCTTTTGCACATTATTTGATGTCTTATGTGGAAATGTTTAATAGAGACAAAAAAAGATTTTCAAATAATTTAGAGAGTTTAAATGAGAATCCCTTAGGCGTTGCAGCTTTAGCAGGAACGTCTTTCAATATAGATAGAAATTATACAACTAAAAAACTTGGCTTTAAAAAACCCACCAATAATTCTATTGATACAGTTTCAGATAGAGATTTTGTACTAGATTTTTTATATGCTTCATCTGTATGTGCAATGCATATTTCTCGAATTGCTGAAGAGCTGATTATTTGGAACTCTGATGGTTTTAACTTAATCAATTTATCTGACAAAGTTGTTACTGGATCATCTATAATGCCACAAAAGAAAAATCCTGATCTTCTAGAGTACCTACGAGGAAAATCAGGGGGTGCTTATGGAAATTTATTTTCAATGCTTACAATTTTAAAAGGCTTACCATTATCTTATTTTAAAGATTTGCAAGACGATAAAGAGATAGTTTTCAAATCTAACGACAATCTAAATAATTGCTTAAAAATTTTTGATGAAATACTTAAAAACTGTAGTCCTAACAAAATTAAAATGCAAGAACTTGCTAACTCAGGATACATAACAGCAACTGATTTAGCCGATTATCTAGTAAAAAATCAATCAATGTCATTTAGGAAAGCGTATCAAAAAACTGCAGCTGTAGTTAATTATGCTGAAAAAAGAAAAAAGAAATTGAATCAATTAACTTTAGAGGAATTAAGAAAAATTGAGCCAAAACTTAAAGAAGATGTTTTAAATGTATTTGATTTAAATAATTCTATTAATTCAAAAAAATCGTATGGTGGAACCTCTTTTGATAATATTAAAAAAATGATAATGAAATATAAATAAATGATTAAAAAAATAATATTTTTTCTGCTTATTTCAATCCTAATAAGCTCTTGTGGAAAAAAAGGTTGCCCAAAATATTCTAATTCAGAAAATGAAAAGTGTGATCCATTATTTAAAGATTGATGAAATATAATAATAAAAAACTTTTTATAGAAAAAATAGATTTAAATAAAATTGCTATTAAATTCAAAACACCTTCATACTGTTATTCTCACTCTAAATTAAAAGAAAATATCTTCAAATTTAAAAAAAGCTTTAAATCTTTTAATCCATTAATTTGTTTTGCAGTTAAATCTAATACAAATGTTAATATAATAAGAGAAATAAAAAAATTTGGTTTAGGGGCTGATGTGGTTTCTATAGGTGAACTAATGTTAGCTTTAAAAGCAGGCATCAAGCCTAATAAAATAGTCTTTTCAGGGGTTGGCAAAACATCCCTTGAGATAAGTTATGCCATAGAAAAAAAAATTTTACTTATAAACGCTGAGTCATTAAGTGAAATAAAAGAAATTAATAGAATAGCTAAATCTAAAAAAAAAATTGTTAGTGTTGGAATTAGACTAAATCCAAACACTGATGCAAAAACATTAAAACAAATCTCTACTGGTAAAAAAGAAAATAAGTTTGGTGTAAATACGAATACTTTTCACAAGATTGTTGATTATTGTAAAAATTCTAATAACATAAATTTAAAATGTCTAAGTGTTCATATCGGTAGTCAAATTTTAGATTATAAGCCTTATGAAAAAATGCTTAAAGCAGTCAGTCAAATTCTCAATAAAACAAATCATAAATTTGAATTTATAGATTTAGGTGGAGGTATGGGTATAAAATACTCTGGAGAAAATAAAAAACTTAATTATAAAAAATATAACACAGCCATACTTAAATTTTTAAGAAAACATAAGGTTAAAATTATATTCGAGCCAGGTAGATCAATAATTGGTGATACCGGTACATTGATATCAAAAGTAATCTATATAAAAGATAGCGGTAGTAAAAAGTTTATCATTTTAGATGCAGCAATGAATGATTTAATGAGACCTGCTTTGTATGGAGCGTTTCATAAAACCTTACCTGTTACAAAATCTAAAAAAATATCTAAAAAAACATATGAATTTGTAGGTCCTATTTGTGAAAGTACAGATAGATTTGTTACATTAAAAAATTTTCAAGTGTTGAAAGAAAAAGATTTAATAGCAATATGTGATGTGGGAGCTTATGGAATGTCACTTAGCTCAAATTATAATTTAAGACCTAAACCAATAGAATTATTAATAAAGGGATCAAAAATTAAAGTAATAAGAAAAAGACAAAAGCATAAAGATATAATTTAGCTTTTGACAATAATGATAAGAAACTTTTTATTTTCAATATTATTTTTCACTGGAATCATTTTTATTTCGATAATTTTTTTACCATCATTTTTTTTGCCCAAACAGGTTGTTTTGAAGGGAGGAAAATTAATGGGCCATTGGACCAGTTTTTGTTTAAGGTTTATTCTTTCAGTAAAAATTTCAATCAAAGGTAGGGAAAATATTATTAATAATGAAAAATTTTTTATAGCAGCATCTCATCAATCAATGTTTGAAACTTTTTATTTACAAACAATCTTTAACTCACCTGTATTTATTCTAAAAAAGGAATTATTGTTAATTCCAATATTTGGTTGGTACTTAAGAAAAATAGGATCAATTTCAATAAAAAGAAATAAAGTTACAAAAGATAACTCGGGTTTTTTTAATGATATTTCAAAAATGATAACCACTTCTAATAGACCCTTAATTATTTTTCCTCAAGGAACTAGAGTTCTTCCAGATGAAAGACCACCTTTCAAAAAAGGTGCTTCGAGAATTTATGAACAGCTAAATGTTACTTGTCAGCCAGTTGCAATTAACTCTGGATATGTGTGGCCTAAAAAAGGTGAAAAAAAATCTAATAGAACTATTACAATCTCTATTCTAAAACCAATTCCTTCTGGGTTAACAAAAGAAAATTTTATTCAAATTCTTGAAAAAAATATTTATTCAGAGTTAGATTTAATTAATTAGCCCTTCATAGGCATAACAACAAAAATACTATCAAAGTCACCCGGATCTTTTATTAGTGCTGGCGAACCAGTATCATTTAAAAAAATCTCAACTCTGTCTCCATCTAGTTGTGATGCAACATCCATCAAATATCTAGAGTTAAAACTTATCTCTAAGTCATTATCAAACTTAACACTTAAAGTTTCTTTACCATCACCACTGTTGGTGTTATTTACCGAAAGATCTAGTGTATCTTTAGATAAATTGAATTTCACACCATCTTTTTTATCTAATGAAACAGATGCTACTCTATCAACAGAATTTAAAAATAATTTTAAGTCTATTTCTAATTTTTTTTGGTTATTTTTAGGTATAACTTGAATGTAATTAGGAAATTTTCCATCAATAAGTTTTGAAATTAAAATACTATTATTTAATTCAAATTTTATTTTTGATTTAACATTTGAAACTTTTACATCTCCGTCATAGCTATCTAATAAAGAACAAAGTTGAAAAATTGTTTTTTTAGGCAAAATTATTGGATCAAAATCAATTTTTTCCTCTAATCTAACTTTTGAAATAGACATTCTATGACTATCAGTTGCAACTGCAGTTAAATAATTTTTATCCTCAACTTCTGTTTGATGAAAATAAATACCACTTAGATAATGTCTTGTTTCATCATTAGAAACTGAAAATTTACACTTATTTAATAATTTCAAAAGTTGTTTTGATTTAATTATAAATTCATTTTGATTAAAATTTTCATCTGTTAGTGGAAATTCTGTTGCACTTATACAATTCAAATTAAAAATAGATTTTTCAGACTCTACTTGTAATTTGCTAATATCAGTTAAATATAAATTAATTTTTTTTCCTGAGTTAAACTTTCTTATAATATCATACATTATTGAAGAAGTTGTGGTTGTTTTCCCCTCATCTAAAATTTCTACATTATTTAATTGATGTATAAATATTAAGTCTAGATCTGTCGCAGTAATAGTAAGTTTTGAATTACTTGCATCTAATAAAATGTTAGAAAGTATTGGTAATGTGCTTCTTTTCTCAATAACTCCTTGGCAATAATTTAATGCTTGCTGAAGGTCTTGTTGATTAACGTTAAATTTCATTTTCTTTATTATTATATAAAATCTGGTTTTTTAGCTTGCTTATATTATCAACCATTTCTGGATCTTTTTCTTTTATCTTTTCAATAGTTTTTACTGAATGAATTATAGTTGTGTGGTCTCTATTGGAAAATTCTCTTCCGATTTCAGGTAATGATTTGGAAGTTAAAATTTTTGTTAAATAAATTGCTGTTTGTCTAGGTCTTACTAAATATCTTGATCTTCTAGACGATAACATCTCATTTTTACTGATTTTGAAGAATTTACAAACAGTTGTCTGAATTAAATCTATTGTAACCTTATTCTCTGCTAAATTTAATAAATCCTTTAAAACTACTTTTGTTTCAGCAAGATTTGGGACTTTGTTGTAAATTTTTGAAAATGAAACAACTCTGTTTATTGCACCAACTAGTTCCCTTACACTTCCAGTTATTTCATTACTTATAAAATCTTGAATCTCTTTAGAAACTTGTAATTGTTCGGAATACAAGGCATTCAATTCTTCAGTTTTTTTTTCAACTATTTTTTTTCTTAGCTCTAGATCTGGCTTTTGAATATCAACAACTAATCCACCAGAAAATCTTGATCTTATTCTTTCTTGAATTCTTGACAATTTATTTGGTGATCGATCAGCTGATACAATTATTTGAGATCCCTTATCAAGTAATGCGTTAAATGTATGAAAGAACTCCTCCTGCATTGCCTCTTTTCCACTGATAAACTGGATATCATCGATTAATAAAATATCTGTATTTCTAAAATATTCTTTAAACTTAACCATGTCGTTTGATTTAATTGATTTTACAAACTGATACATGAAACGTTCGGCAGAAATAAACATTACTTTATTATTTTTTTTAAGCTCTAAACCTATTGAATTTAATAAATGAGTTTTTCCCATTCCAACACCACCGTAAATATAAAGTGGATTATAATGAGATATATTTTCTGAAACTTTTAAAGAAGCTTCATAAGCTAATTTGTTACTTGAACCTGTTATAAAATTATCAAATCTTTTATTTGGATCAATTCGATTATACTGAAGATAAGAATCTTTTATAAATGAAATATTTTCATTTATATTGCTCTCTTTAATATTGCTTTCTTTTAAATTGGTTTCTTGAGAATTTTCAACTATTTTGAACTCAATTCTGATAATGTCTTTTTTAAATACTTTAATTATTTGTAATATTTGATCTAAATACCTTGATGTAATCCAGTCTCTAATAAATCTTGTTGGAACTGACAATAATAAGTAATTATTGAATTCCTCTACAAAAGAAATCTTTTTTAACCAACTCTCATAAACTTCTAAGCCTAATTTATTTTTCATTTCATTCTGTACATGCTTCCATTCAAAGCCTTCTGAGGAAAAACTATTAATATTTTTTATATTTGTTAATTTATTCATAACTTAAGGGGAAGTCTCAGTTAGAACGATTTAAAAAAATTTGCAACAAGTTAATAAGAAAAATCAAAAAAAAATAAAATCTATGATTGTGATTTATAATGTTGCTGATTAATTTTTTATTAAGATCAAAAATTAAAATTTTAAATTGAATCAAATATAGATTGAATCAATAAATTGATTGAATTAAAATTGAATCAAACATAGATTGAATGATGGTAATCCAAATATTTACTAAATCTAAATATAGTAACTTAAGAAAAATCTTAAATATATAATGTAGATATCAGGAGTTGTTTAAAAATTAAGCTAACGTTTAAATTGCAGCTATTTTTTTGGTAATTCTAGAAACGTTTCTAGAAGCATTTTGTTTTTTTATTATCCCTGTTTTAGCAATTTTCATCAACTCAGAGTTTAACTTTGGTAAAAATTTTAGAGCTTCATCTTTCTTTTTACCATCAATTAGAAGGTTCATTTTCTTAAGAGCGTTTCTAAATCTGCTCTTTCTAGCTTTATTTACTGCTGTTTGTTTAGAAATTCTTCTAATTCTCTTAATTGCTGATTTTGTGTTTGCCATCTGCGCAGGGGTATAGCTTGAGAATTTATAGTGGTCAACTAAATATTTAACTATTTTTGACAGGAAACACAAAAAAAAGTCGACCTATTTGATGTTATCTTTTTTTTTATAATGCCTTTGCACTTCGTACGCTTACAATCAGCTCCGTCTTGCTGATAGACTTTAAACTCCTTTTGGAAGTTACCTTTGTTACCTGAGATATCTTTAAAATCTCTTATACTTGAACCTCCCTTATTAATTGCCTGTTGAAGTATTTTCTTAGTATTAAAAATAATATTTAAACATTCATTTTTATTAAGTCTTTTTGCCTTTTTAAATGGATTTATTTTACTAGCGAAAAGAATTTCACTTGCATAAATATTACCTATTCCAGAAACAAATCTCTGATCAAGTAAGAAACTTTTTATATCCTTATTTTTTTTCTTAAAATAATTAACTACATAATTTAAGTTAAATTTTTCACTAAATGGTTCAGGTCCCATTGATTTAAATCTTCTCTGTAGATCTTGATAATTTTTAATTATTTCAAAAAATCCAAAACGTCTTGGATCGTTATAAATTACTTTCAAGCTATCAAATACAAACTCTGCATGATTGTGTTTTTTAGGTAAAAAAGGTGAATGATAAAAACTAGTATTCGTAAATTTTAGAGGCTTTTTCTTATCAAGAATATGAATTGTTCCTGACATTCCTAAATGTATTAAACAATAATCCTCATTTTGAAAATGGATAATCAAATATTTAGAAAATCTACTAACTTCAATTATTTTTTTATTTTTAAGAAAACTTTCAAAATCACTTGGTATTTTAAACCTTAAATTCCTGTTTCTGATTATTACTTTTTTTATGCTTTTTTTTTTGATCTTTTTATGAAGGGATTGTCTAACAATTTCTACTTCTGGTAATTCTGGCATTTGATACTATATTCAATATATATTTTTTTATGCAACAAAATCTTCAAAATAAAAAAGGACTTGTAGAAAATGTGTTTAATCAGGTCTACAACAAATATGACTTGATGAATGACTTTATGTCTATGGGTGTACATAGATATTGGAAAAAAAGTTTAATCAATATGATGAATCCGAGAGTTAATAGAAAATTAATAGATGTTGCGTGTGGGACGGGGGATGTTGGAAAGTTATTTTTAGATAGCACAAATAAAGAGGCTGAAATTACTTGTGTAGACCCTAATAAAGGAATGGTTAGTCAAGGAAAGCAAAAATTATCTAATTACAAAAATGTAAAATGGGTTATTTCTCCAGCAGAAAAATTACCAATAACAGACAATTCATTTGATTATTACACTATTAGCTTTGGGCTAAGAAATACAAAAAATTTAAATAAAGCACTTTCAGAAGCCTATAGAGTTTTAAAGCCTGGTGGACGCTATCTATGTCTGGAATTTTCTAAGATACAAAATTCAAATCTTGATTTTGTATATAAAAATTATTCAAAACTCATTCCTATTATTGGTCAGTTTGTAGTTGGAGAAAAAGAACCTTACGAATATTTAATCAAAAGTATTGAACAATTTATTAATCAAGATGAATTAATAGAGTTGATGGAAAAAAATAATTTTCATAAATGTTCTTATAGAAATCTTTCTGGTGGTATTGTTTCAATTCATAGTGGTTGGAAAATTTAATGATTAAAAAACTTATTACTTTATTTAAATTAGGAAGAAAAATTGCAAAATCAGATATTTTAAAAATTGCATCTAAATTTAAAAAACCTCCTTTAGCTGTAACAATATTATTACAAATTTTATCTATTTCATTTGAAAAAAAGGAACAAAGTAATTTAATTGAGGATGATGGTGAAAGACTATCTAGGTCATTAGAATCTATGGGTACAACTTTCATCAAACTTGGTCAATTTCTTGCTACTAGACCAGATATAATCGGAGAAGAATTATCTTTAAAGCTAGAAAAACTTCAAGATCGATTACCCCCTTTTTCAATTCATGAAGCAAAAGAAATTATTAAAGAAGATCTCGGAGTTGATGCATTTAATTCAATAATTGATTTAAGTGAACCAGTTGCTGCTGCATCAATTGCACAAGTTCATAAAGCAAAAATAAATGATAATGGAACAATTAAAGATGTAGCAATAAAAATTTTAAGACCAAATATAAAAAAAATATTCAATGAAGAAATAGATGCAATGATGTTATTTGCATTTATTATTGAGTCATTTGTAAAAAAAACAAAAAGATTAAAACTTGTTGAAGTTGTTTTTTTACTTAAAGAAATAACTAATCTTGAAATGGATTTAAGATTCGAAGCTGCTGCGGCTAATGAATATGCTGAAAACACTAAAAATGATGCTGGATTTAAAGTTCCTGAAATTTATTGGAATTTTACTAGTGAAAATGTAATGACTTTGGATTGGATAGATGGAATTTCAATAAGAGAAGCTGAGGAGCTAAAGAAAAGAAATCTAGATACTAATAAAATAGCTGAAGATATTATCCAACATTTTTTAAGACATGCTGTAAGAGATGGTTTTTTTCATGCAGATATGCATCAAGGAAATATTTTTGTTGATAATAGTGGCCAAATTGTACCTATAGATTTTGGAATTATGGGCAGGTTAGACAAACTTAGTAAAAGGTTTTTAGCAGAAATTTTATTTGGATTTATTCAAAGAGATTATCGTAAAGTAGCTGAAGTTCACTTAGTGGCCGGATTAGTTCCAAAAGAAGTACCAATCGATGATCTAGCTCAAGCTTTGAGATCAATTGGTGAGCCTATATTTGGTCAAGAAGTAAAAGATATTTCAGGAGGTAAGTTACTCAAACAATTGTTTGATGTAACAGAAAAATTTAATATGCAAACTCAACCTCAATTATTAATGTTGCAAAAAACTATGGTTGTTGTTGAAGGTGTAGCAAGAAAGTTAAATCCAAACACAAATATTTGGACAACTTCAAAGCCTGTACTAGAAAATTGGCTTAAAGAAACCAAAGATCCAATTAATAATTTAAATGAAACTTTAAAAAATACATCTGAAGTGATTAAACGTTTACCAGAATTTCCTGAGATTATGGATAAAGCAAATCAAGCATTAACGTTTTTAGCTAGTGGTCAAATTCCACAAAATTCAAATTCTTACACCGCTCTGAATGATAAGAAATCAGAAATGATAGCATTTAGAAATCAATCTATTATTGGTTTATTACTTCTTGTAATTTTGGGCCTTATAGTATTTTAATTCTGCAGATGAAAAATTTGTTAAATAAAAAAATACTATTTATTATCTGTGGAGGAATATCTGCTTATAAAAGTCTTGAAACAATTAGGCTTTTTAAAAAGAATGATGCAGAAATAAAGACAATTCTTACAACAAGTGCAAAAGAGTTTGTAACACCGCTTTCAATAACATCACTTTCTCAAGGTAAAGTTTATAGTGATTTATTTAGTGTAGAAAATGAGGCTGAAATGGATCACATTTCACTTTCAAGATGGGCAGATATAATTGTAATTGCACCTGCAACAGCAAATACAATTTCGAAACTGGCTCAAGGAACAACTGATGATTTAGCATCCACTGTTGTTTTGGCATCAGATAAAGACATTATTTTAGCACCAGCAATGAATGTAAGAATGTGGGAGCATCCAACTACTAAAACAAATATAAAAAAATTAAAAGGGTTTGGATATAAACTAATAGGTCCAGAGGTTGGTGATATGGCATGTGGTGAATATGGAGAGGGTAAAATGTCAGACCCATCAGTAATTGCTGAAGAAGTTGATAAATATTTCTTAACTCAAAAAAATAACAAAAAATTTAAAGCATTAGTTACAGCAGGTCCAACTAATGAGTACATAGATCCAGTTCGTTTTATTACAAATAAATCAAGTGGCAAACAAGGATATGAATTAGCAAAATCATTATCCAAAAAAGGTTTTGATACAACATTAATATCAGGTCCAACTAATCTTGAAATAACTAAAGATATTAATCTTATAAAAGTTGAAACAGCAGATGAAATGTTAGTTGCCACTCAAGAAAATTTACCTGTTGATGTAGCAATTTTTTCTGCTGCGGTAGCTGATTTTAAAATTAACAAAAAGTATGAAAATAAAATTAAAAAACAAGAGAACTTAAACTTAAATTTAGAAAAGAATGTAGATATACTTCATTATGTGTCTAACCATAACTCTATGAGACCTGAACTTGTCATTGGATTTGCAGCAGAAACTAATGAGATTGATAAAAATGCAGAGGAAAAATTAAATAAGAAAAGTTGTGACTGGATAATTTCTAATGATGTATCAAATAAAGATATAGGATTTAATTCTGATTATAATGAAGTAACAATTCATTATAAAAACAAAGACGTTAAAAAAGAAAAACTTTCGTACAAAAAAAAATCTGGAATTTCTGATGAAATAGTTGATAGAATAATTGATCAATTAAATTAATGGCAAAAGTTCTTATCAAAAAGTTAGACCCTGCGGTTGAATTACCCGCTTACAAAACAGAAGGTGCATCAGGTATGGATTTGATGGCATTATTAAAAGAACCTATTAATCTTAAACCAAACTCATCATGCTTAGTACCAACAGGGCTTGCTGTTGCATTTTCAAGTGATTTCGAAATCCAAATAAGACCAAGATCTGGTTTAGCTGCAAAAAACAACATTAGTGTTTTAAATACACCTGGAACTATTGATAGTGATTACAGGGGAGAAATAAAAGTAATCCTTTTTAATCACGGAAAAAGTGATTTTTTAATAAATAATAAGGATAGAATAGCACAAATGATTTTAACTCCTGTAATTAAAATGGATCTTGAGGAAACTGATGATCTACCAGAAACAATTAGAGGAGAAGGTGGGTTTGGCTCAACAGGAAAATGAGCAAAAATTTAAACAAAAAAGAAATAGAGAAATTCTCGAGGCAAATAATTCTTAAAAATATTGGTGCAACAGGTCAAAAAAAAATTTTATCTTCAAAAGTATTGATAGTTGGTATGGGTGGTCTAGGTTGCCCAGTAGCAGAATTTTTAACTAGATCGGGTATTGGTACACTTGGGATTGCAGATCATGATACTGTAAGTCTCTCTAATATCCACAGACAAAGCCTGTATAATGAAAAAGATATACATCAATCTAAAGTAAAGATTGCAAAAAAAAAATTAAATAAAATTAATCCAAAGACAAAAATAAATATTTTTAATTTAAAACTAAATAAAACTACATTTGAAAAAATTATTAAAAATTATGACTATATTGTTGATGGGACTGATAACTTTGAAAGTAAATTTTTAATAAATGATTTAAGTCTAAAATATAAAAAATTCTTAGTTACTGGTGCTATAAGTAAGTTTGATGGACACATTTTTACTTTTAATTTTACCAACAAAAAAGATCCTTGCTTGAGATGTTTTTATCAAGAAGAAACAATATCTGATGAAATTTTAAATTGTGAATATGAGGGAATTTTAGGAACCGTTGCAGGAATAATAGGTACGTTACAAGCCAATGAAGTTTTAAAAAAAATATTAAATATTGGACAAAATTTAAATGGATACATTCTAATTCTAGATCTATTAAATTTAAATTTCAGAAAAGCAAAAATTAATAAAAGAAAAAAATGCTTATGCAACTAATAATAAAAAAAATTTATATAGTATTTTTTTTGTTATTTTTTACTCACATTTCGTTTGCTAATGAAATTTTTGTCTCTCTTAAAAAAATTAAAGTAAACGTTCGTTACGGACCAAGTTTTGAATCTGATATTAAATACGTTTATAAAAAAATAAATCTTCCATTAAAACAAATCGATAAAAAAGAGAATTTCAGGCGAATTATAGATTTAAAAAATAACAGTGGGTGGATTCATATCTCTCAATTAAAAAAAAGTAATTCTGTAATAGCTACGAAAGATAAAGTTTTATTTAAAAAACCTACATCTTTTGCTAAACCAATTGCTCAAATAAAAGAGGGAAGATTATTAATTGTAGAAAAATGTGAACAAAATTGGTGTAAAATTACATCAGAAGAATTTGAAGGTTGGATTAAAACAGATAATATTTGGGGACTAAATTAACTAAAATCAGTAGATAAAGAGGCTATATTTTCTTTAGATAATCTTGTGCTATGAGAATACTCTTTATGATCAATTCCGAGCTCAATTTCTGAGTTATTAGATTGAAATTTTTCTATTTGATCATCAGTAAAATTAAAATGAATAAACTGTACTGATGAAGCTTTTCCTTCAGAAGAAGTTCTATCAACATCCTCTTCGGGAACTGCTTTAATTTTCTCACCATTTATTTTCATAAATACTGTTTCTTCTATTCCACCAACTTTTCCAAGAAACGCAGCTCTTGAGATGGGGTTATCTATTTCAAACATTAAAGTTGCTGTTAGTTCTTTGCCGTTTGGTATTAAAGGATTGTACGCAGATAACTCATCCTGAAGTTGCTCATCACCACCTTTTTCAATGTATAGCATTTCTTGTACTTGAGCTAACATTGTTTCATAACTTTCAAAATAAAAAGTGGCATAAGGCCCTAAAGCAACTCTTCTATTTTTTTTATAATCAACAATACTTTTTCTTAATTCACGTCTCTTTTCTATATAAACATCTAAAGGCATGATGTCTTCTTTTCGAATTTCTTTTTTTTCTCTAGGCATGATCATAAGTTATAACTTTTTGCCATCAATTCGATAGGGTGTAGTGCCTCATCATTAGATATATTTGTATCAACTTCTAACTGTTTTAAATGTTTACCAGCTAAAGGACAATCAGAAGCCATATACTTATTATTTTTAGTTTTTATTTGTCTAGCTGTAGGTCTTCCAACTTTATTTGCTAAATCATGAGTTTCTTTCATTACTCCAAAAGTTCCTCCATGACCTGCACATCTTTCAACTACATCAATTTTAACGTTTGGTATCAATTTTAACATATCTCTTGCTTTGATACCCATGTTCTGTGCCCTAGCATGACATGCGTGATGTACAGTTACTCCTCCATCAATCTCATTTAATCCTTCTGCTAATCCCTCATTGTTTGCAATATCCACAACATACTCATCAATATCCATAACATTTGAAGATAATTTTTTTATTTTTTCATCGTTTGGTAATAACAAGGGCCATTCGAATTTTAACATCAATCCACAACTAGCTGTTAAAGTTACTACTTTATATCCTTTATCTATCCATTCATTTAAATCCTTAGAAACTTTTTTCGCTTGTTCAACAACTTTTGGCAGATCTGCTTGCTCTAAAAATGGCATCCCACAACAACCAGGATAAGCTTCTTGAACCTCTACACCATTTTTTTTCAAAACTTTTAAAGCAGCAACACCCGTATTTTTTTTATTAAAATTCACAAAACAAGTTGAATAAATAACTACTTTTCTATCTTTAGAAGGTGTTAGATAATTTATCTTATCTTTATTTTTTTTAAAAAAATGTGAAAAAGTTTCTGAGTTATATTTTGGTAACTGAACTCTTTTATCTATTCCTGCAATAAGTTCCAAAATTTTTCTAATTAATTTATTTTTAATATTTGATGCCCAGTTAATTATTTTTGAAAACATTACACCAATTTTGGCGTTTCGGTCTATTTGGGCTAATTGTGTTGGTATATTTGGTAATTTACCTAATTTTTTTTGAGCTGTTCTATATCTCAGCATTAAATGTGGAAAATCTAAATCAAAATCATGAGGTGGAACATATGGGCATTTAGTCATAAAACACATATCACACAAAGTGCATGCATCAACAACAGGGGCAAATTGATCGCTAGATAAGCTTTCAACATCCTCATTTTTAGACTCATCAATCATGTCAAATAACTTTGGGAAAGAATCACAAAGATTAAAACATCTTCTACATCCATGACAAATATCAAACACTCTTCTCATTTCAGCATCTAATTTTTCTGGATTTAAAAAATCTGGATGCTCAAAATCTATTGGATGGCGTATAGGTGCACCTAAACTTCCTTCTTTGCTCATATAATTAAGTTTTTTGAAATTCGAATTGTTTTTAGTGGGCGACTAACGCCCACTAAGAAATTTGATTAGCTAATAGACTCTAAAGTTTTTTGAAATTTACCAGCATGTGATTTTTCAGCTTTAGCTAAAGTTTCAAACCAGTCAGCAATTTCTTCAAAGCCTTCTTCTCTAGCTGTTTTAGCCATACCAGGGTACATATCAGTATACTCATGAGTTTCGCCTTGTACTGCCGAAGCTAAATTTGCTTTTGTTTCACCAATTGGCATACCAGTTCCTGGATCACCAACTTCTTCTAGATACTCCAAATGACCATGTGCGTGACCAGTTTCACCTTCTGCTGTTGATCTAAAAACTGCAGCTACATCATTGTAACCTTCTATGTCAGCTTTTTGTGCGAAATAAAGATATCTTCTGTTTGCTTGACTTTCACCAGCAAACGCTTCTTTTAAATTTTCTTCTGTTTTACTTCCTTTTAAAGACATTATTTTTCTCCTTTTAAATGTTACTCACCATATAATAGTTATTAAGATTATGTCAACAGTTTAGAATTATTATAATGTAGTTTTTAAGTATTTGATTTGATAGAATTATTTTTGAGTTTGATTATCACTCGCAACTCTTACCAAAACTTCAACGGAATTTATTTTTTTTCCAGTTATTTTTTTTCTAATATTTATTTTGTCTATATCGCTCTCATCACAATCGATTAGCTCATGCGTGTCTTCATCAAAAAAATGATGATGTGCTGATGTGTTTGTATCAAAATAACTTTTATGACTATCGATTGAAATTTCTTTTAGGTATCCTTTTTTTTCAAATGCATGAACTGTGTTATAAACTGTAGCTAGTGATATCTTTTGATTCATTTTCTCAGATAACAATTTAACCAAATCGTTAATTGTGAAATGAAAAGTTTTTTCTCTATTATACAAAACTTCACACATTTCTACTCTTTGCTTAGTAGGTCTAAGTCCAACTTCTCTTAATTTTTCAATAAAATTGCAGTTTTTTGGCATTGTTTTTTATAATTATTCTAAAGTATGAATAAAAATATAATGTTTTATTATATTATATTAGGATTAAATCAAGTATTAAGGGAGCTCAAAATTATGAAAAAAAACTCATACTCCTATGATGACCTAATAAATTGTGGAAATGGTCATCTTTTTGGACCTGGCAATGCAAAATTACCTCTTCCACCAATGCTTATGTTTGACAGAATAACCGAAATCAATGAAAATAATGGTACATTTAATAAAGGCTCTTTAAAAGCTGAATTAGATATTAAAAATGATCTTTGGTTTTTTGATTGTCATTTTAAAAAAGATCCAGTTATGCCAGGATGCTTAGGTTTGGATGCTATGTGGCAACTGGTAGGTTTTTTTCTAGGTTGGCTAGGACACCCTGGGAAAGGAAGAGCTTTAGGAGTGGGTACTGTGAAATTTACAGGCGAAGTTTTACAAAGTGTAAAAAATGTAAGATATGAAATAGATATGAAAAAAATTATGTCTCCTGGAGGAACAACTGTTGGACTTGCGAATGGAATTGTTCTTGCAGATAACAAAAAAATATATTCAGCAGAAAGTTTAAAAGTAGGGTTATTTAAATAATGAGAAGAGTAGTTATTACAGGTTTAGGAGTTGTCTCTTGTTTAGGAAACAATCAAGAGGAAGTTCATCAGTCTTT
Source organism: uncultured Pelagibacteraceae bacterium (assembly GCA_902558585.1). Lineage (GTDB taxonomy): Bacteria > Pseudomonadota > Alphaproteobacteria > Pelagibacterales > Pelagibacteraceae > Pelagibacter. The sequence continues at coordinate 21,624 of CACEEO010000005.1, forward strand.
AATAAATTCAAAATCAGGAATTTCTTATGCTGAAGATTATAAAGAGCATAACTTGAAAAGCCAAGTTCATGGTAAACCAAATATTAAACTTGAGGATCATATCGATAGAAAAACAATTAGATTTATGGGATCAGGGTCAGCTTATAATTATATTGCAATGAAAGAGGCAATTAAGGATTCTGGATTAGAAGAAAATGAAGTGAGCAATTTTAAAACTGGGATTGTAATGGGTTCCGGTGGCCCATCAATTGAAAATGTAATACTTGCAGCAGACAAAACAAGAGCTAAAACTCCAAAACTAATGGGGCCCTTTATTGTTCCAAGAACAATGGCCAGTACTGCGTCAGCAACACTTGCAGTACCATTTAAAATTAAAGGAACTAACTACACAATGAGTTCTGCATGTGCAACTAGTGGTCACTGCATAGGAAATTCTATGGAATTAATTCAAATGGGCAAACAGGATATTGTTTTTGCAGGTGGAAGTGAAGAAATTCATTGGGCGATGACAGCGATGTTTGATGCAATGACAGCTCTGTCTTCAAAATATAATGATAAGCCTGAAACAGCTTCAAGGGCTTATGACAAAACTAGAGATGGATTCGTAATCGCAGGTGGAGGTGGCGTTTTAGTGCTTGAAGAATACGAACATGCTAAAGCAAGAGGGGCCAAAATATACGCAGAATTAACTGGTTATGGAGCAACTTCAGATGGATACGATATGGTTGCACCATCAGGTGAAGGTGCAGTTAGATGTATGAAAATGGCAATGGCAACTGCTAAAAATAAAATTGATTACATAAATACTCATGGAACATCTACTCCAGTTGGAGATATAACTGAGCTTAATGCAATTAAAGAAACTTTTGGAGAAGACATTCCAAAAATAAGTTCCACAAAATCTTTATCAGGTCATCCTTTAGGGGCCGCTTCAGTGCATGAAGCCATCTATTGTTTAATAATGATGAAAAACAATTTCATAACAGGATCAGCAAATATTACCGATATGGATGATGATGCTAAAAAATTTCCTATAGTTTCAAAAACTGAAACAGGGGCAACTTTAAATACAGTAATGTCAAATAGCTTTGGTTTTGGTGGAACCAATGCTGCTTTAATTTTTGAAAAGGTTTAATTTATGAATTTGATGAAAGGTAAAAAAGGATTAATCATGGGTGTTGCAAATGAAAGATCTATTGCCTGGGGTATTTCTCAAAAACTTGCAGAGGCTGGGGCTGAGCTAGCATTTACATATTTAGGTGATGCTCTTAAAAAAAGAGTAGTTCCTTTAGCAGAAAAGTTAAATTCAAATTTTACATTTAGTTGTGATGTTGAAAAAAAAGAAGAGATAGTAAAACTTTTTGAGGATATTAAATCACAGTGGGGTGAAATTGATTTTGTTGTTCATGCAGTTGCTTTTTCAGATAAATCAGAATTATCAGGTGAATATTTAAACACGACTAGAGAAAACTTTTTAAGAAGTATGCTAATTTCATGCTTTTCATTTACTGAAGTAGCAAAAGAAGCTTCAAAAGTAATGAAACAAGGTGGAAATTTATTAACTTTAACTTACGAGTCTACTAAAGCAATTCCAAATTATAATGTAATGGGTGTTTGTAAATCAGCTTTAGAGGCTAGTGTTAAATACCTAGCTAGAGACTTGGGTGCAAAAGGCATGAGAGTAAATGCTATAAGTGCTGGACCTATTAAGACATTAGCTGCATCTGCAATCGGTGATGCAAAGTTCCTATACAAATGGAATGAAGACCATTCTTTCCTTAAGAGAAATGTAGATATCTACGATGTTGGAAATTCAGCATTATATCTACTAAGTGACCTTGCAAATGGTGTTACTGGTGAAATTCACTACGTAGATGCGGGATATAACAAGGTTGGGATGCCAGATCCTAAAAATATTAAATAAAAAATTAATTAAATTTATTTAATTATTTTATATTTTTATAGCTAATCTCACACTCTCATCAATTCTGTTCAATAAAATTTTCTCATTATTTTTTTTCATATATTCATCTGTTGCTTGACGTGCACCTCGACACCATCCATAGTCATCTATTACTAAAACTCCTCCTTTTGTTAAAATTGGGTATAAATGTTCAAGTTCATGGTATGTAGAAGTATACCAATCAGTATCCAATCTTAATAATGATATCTTTTTAGGTATGGTATTTGGAATTGTTTGTTCTACAGATCCTTTAACAAATACAAAGTTTTTCTCAGGATAATCTGTTGTAGAAAAAATATTTTTTTTAACATCATCAACATTTCCTCCATATCCCCATAAAGGTGTCTCAATTCCCCATTGTGGTTTTTTTTTGTAACCTAATTTTTCCATTTGACTCAAAGAGTCTTGCTCCCATTTTTTTTTAAGGTTTTTTCCATCCCAATCAATGTCATTATCTTCAGGTTCTGTCATTCCAGTAAAAGTATCATATAAAAAAATTTTTCTTTCAGTATCACCAAAATATTTTAGGGAGAGGGCCATAAGAATTATAGAGCCACCACGCCACACACCACATTCAACAAAATCTCCGGGAATTTTATTTTTAACTATATAACCAATTGATTTAAAAAGTGAATATGATGGCTCTATTCCTCTTCCAATGGTCATTGTATAGGGTGCAAATTTAGCGACTGTTTTTACAAAAAAAAGATCATCTGGATCATCTTTTATAATATCTCTATAACTAAATTTTTTTCCATCAGGTAAAGCTACAGTTAAAATAGATTTATCTTCATCAAATTTAATAAAACCTTTTGACATAACTTATTATAAATAATTTTATCATAAAAAACTAATGACTTCTTATCTATTATTAAATAAATTATATTTATATTAGCTTTAAAATTAAAAAAGCGTTCTAACAGAACGCCTTGACTATGAATTTAAGAGTTTGCTTGTTTTATAGAAAGTTTAACTTTTCCCCTGTCAAAACCAATTACTTTAACTTTTACTTCGTCACCTTCTTTAACGACGTCAGTTACTTTAGCAACTCTCTTATCTGCAAGTTCTGAAATATGAACAAGTCCATCTTGTTTTCCTAAGAAATTAACAAATGCACCAAACTCCATAATCTTCATTACTTTACCTGAATAAATCTTATTCAATTCGGCTTTTGCGGTTATGTCTTTAATCATTTGCATTGCGATGTTTCTAGACTCTTCGTCTGGGGCAGCAACTGTAACTACACCTTCATCATTTACATCTACTTTCGCACCTGACTTTTCAACTATCTCTCTGATAGTTGCACCACCTTTTCCAATGACAGCAGCAATGTCTTTCTTATCAACATTTACTTGTTCCATTTTTGGAGTATGTTTTCCAACATCTTCTCTTGAAGCTGATAGAGCTTTATTCATTTCACCTAAGATATGAACTCTTCCATCTTTCGCTTGGCTTAAAGCCTGCTCCATGATTTCAAATGTAATCCCTGTAATTTTGATATCCATTTGAAGAGAAGTAATTCCATCTTTAGTTCCAGCTACTTTAAAGTCCATATCACCTAGGTGATCTTCATCACCTAAAATATCTGATAGAACACTGAAATCATCACCTTCTTTAATTAATCCCATAGCTATACCTGCAACTGGCTCTTTAATCGGTACACCTGCATCCATTAATGCTAAAGAAGTTCCACAAACAGTAGCCATTGAAGAAGAACCGTTAGACTCTGTAATCTCAGAAACTACTCTGAAAGTATATGGAAATGCTTCTTTAGTAGGTAATGAAGAATTTATTGCTCTCCATGCTAATTTACCATGACCAATTTCTCTTCTACCTGTTCCAATTCTACCAGTTTCTCCAACTGAAAAAGGAGGAAAATTGTAGTGAAGCATAAATCGTTCTCTTTGAAGCCCATCTAAGCTTTCAATTCTCTGTTCATCATCAGATGTTCCTAAAGTTGCAACAACAATTGCTTGAGTTTCTCCTCTAGTAAATAAAGCAGATCCATGTGCTCTTGGTAGAACACCAACTTCACATTCTATAGGTCTTACATCTGATAAGCCTCTTCCATCAATTCTATTTTTATTTTTTAGAATGTCTGTTCTAACAATAGATTTTTCAAGATTTTTTAACTGACTGTTAACATCTAGATCAGTGTAATTTTCATCTTCCTCATAAAGTTTTTTAGCTTTATCAGTGATTTCAGAAATTTGATTTGATCTATCTTGTTTATCTCTAGTTGCAAAAGCTTTCTTAAGATCTTCTGTAAAAGTTTCTTCTAGTTTTTTCTTAACTTCAGATAAATCTTTTTTCTCAACTGTCCACTCAGGTTTTCTACATTCTTTTGCAAGTTCCTCGATCATTTCAATCACTGGAACAAAGCCTTCATGACCAAATTTAACTGCATTTAACATTTCTTCTTCTGTTAAACCATTAGCTTCAGATTCAACCATCAGCACAGCATCTTTTGTACCTGCTACAACTAAATCTAAACTTGAGTTTTCCAACTCAGATTTAGATGGGTTTAAAACATATTTACCTTCAATAAAACCAACTCTAGAAGCTCCTACAGGTCCCATAAATGGCATTCCTGATATAGCTAATGCAGCTGATGATGCGGTTATTGATAAAATATCTGGTTCATTTTCTTTATCGTATGAAATTACTGTTGGTAATAACTGTACTTCATTTTTAAATTCATCAGGAAACAAAGGTCTGATTGGTCTATCAATTAATCTAGAGATTAATGTTTCACTTTCAGTTGGTCTTGCTTCTCTTTTAAAATATCCGCCTGGAATTTTTCCAGCTGCATAATATTTTTCTTGGTAATTTACAGATAACGGAAAGTAATCCATATCAGGATTTACTTTTTTTGCTCCTACTACTGTTGCTAGTACGACTGTCTCTCCACATTTTGCGATTATTGCACCGTCTGCCTGTCTTGCTACTTTACCTGTTTCTAAACTTATCTTCTTTCCTGCTACTTCAATTTCCTTTTTATATACTTTAAACATTTCATTTCCATTTCGTTTCGTTCGTTTCGTTCCATTCCATTCTATCTATCTTGACTTCTATTTTCTTAAATTCAATTTCGACAGTACATTTTTGTAAGAATCCATTTTATTTTTCTTTAGGTATTCTAACAATTTCTTTCTTCTATTTACCGCTCTCAACAATCCAACAGATGAATGTTTATCCTTTTTGAATTGCTTAATATGTTTAGAGAGAGTTTCAATTTTCTCTGTTAGCAAAGCGATCTGTATCTCAGAAGATCCTGTATCTTTATCATGCATTGCTAATTCTTGTGCCTTTTTATTCATGCCTCTTTCTTCCTATTTATTTGTTTGTTTTATTAAATTTTCTATTTTTTCCGCATACTCAAAAGATTCATCTTTTCTAAAAAGTAATTTTGGTAAAAATTTCATAACCACTTTTTGTGATAAAATTTTTCTTATTAAAAATGAGTATTCCTTCAAAAGATTAATTACTTCCTCAGCATCTTTTCCTCCTAATGGAAGAACATATGCTTTAGCAATTTTTAAATCAGGGCTCATTCTAACCTCAGTAACTGTTATAGTATTAGTTTCTAAATTTGGCACCTTAGCCTCATTTCTTATAAAAATCATGCTTAAAGACTGCTTGATCATCTCTCCAACTCTAAGCTGTCTTTGTGATACTGGTTTTCCTATTCTATCAACCATTAAATCGATCTCTCTGTAGATGTAACACTAAATGCCTCTATTGTATCATTTTTTTGGAAATCCATATAATCTTTGACTGTAATTCCACATTCTTGACCCCCACTTACCTGTTTTACCTGATTTTTTTCTCTAAATATTGATGAAACTTTTCCTGTATAAATAATAGCACCGTCCCTAATAATTCTAATATCTGAAGTACTATTAATTTCTCCTTCAGTTACTTTTGAACCTGCAACTTTTCCAGCACCTGAGACTTTAAATATTTCCAAGATTTGTGCTGAACCAGTAATTGTTTCTTGGATATCGGGTGCCAATAATCCTGACATTCTTTGTTTAATATAATCTAAAACTTCATAAATAATATTGTATGAGGATATTTTTATTTTCTCATTTTCCGCAAGTTTTTTTGCCTCTTTACTTGGTTTAACATTGAAGGCTATTAACACTGCTTTTGATGCTTTAGCTAATGTAACGTCAGTTTCTGTTACCATTCCAATATCTGCTAAAATTATTTTAGGTTTGACTTCATCATGCTTGATTTGACTAATTGCATTTTTAATTGCCTCTGATGATCCATGTACATCAGATTTAATAATTAAATTTAATTCCTCTGTAGATTTATCTGAAAAGGCTGAGTCTTGAGTTGCAAAAGATAATGGATTTTTTCCATCTTTGCTTTCTTGAGCTCTATTTTCACTCAATGTTTTAGCTTCTTTTTCAGTATCTAGAACAATAAAATCATCTCCAGCTTTTGCTGCACCATTTATACCTAAAATTTCAACAGGAGTTGAAGGTAAGGCTTCATTAATATTTTGACCTTTGTCATTAATAATTGCTCTTACTTTTCCCCATTTTAAACCACTTACAAAAAAATCACCTTTCTTAAGTGTTCCAGTGGTAACAATTATATTTGCAACTGGACCCCTACCAACATCAATTTTTGACTCTAAAACTATACCTGTAGCTTTAGATTCATAATCTGTTTTAAGATCTAAAATCTCTGCTTGTAGTATTATTGACTCAACTAATTTATCTAAGTTTTGTTTTGTTTTAGTTGAAATCTCAACCATTAAAGTATCACCGGATAAATCTTCAGCAATTAATTCGTGCTCTAATAATTGATTTTTTATCTTTTGAGGATCTGCTTCTGGTAGATCACATTTATTTATTGCTACAACTATTGGAACATTTGCAGCTTTAGCATGTTTAATGGATTCAACTGTTTGAGGTTTAACTCCATCATCAGCAGCGACTACTAAAACAACCACATCTGTTAATTTTGATCCTCTTGCTCTCATTTCTGTAAATGCAGCATGACCTGGAGTATCAATAAATGTTAATTTATTACCCTGGCTTACAATTTGATAAGCTCCAATGTGTTGGGTTATTCCACCAAATTCTCCTGAAACCACGTTCGCACTTCTGAGTACATCTAGTACTGAAGTCTTACCATGATCAACATGACCCATGACAGTAACTATTGGTGGTCTATTTTTTAAATTCTCTGTTCTTGAAGCTTTTATTTTTTGAATTATTTCTTCTGCTTTTTCTTCTCTTATCGGATTGTGACCAAATTCTTTAACTAAATATTCTGCGGTATCTGCAGCTAATGTTTGATTGATAGTAACAGTAACACCCATGCCAAATAAATACTTAATTACATTACTTGACTGTTCAGCCATTCTGTTTGCCAATTCTCTTACTGTGATTGCTTCAGGAATATTAATATCTCTTTTAATTGGTTTTAAATTATCTTGAGAGTCATCTTTTGAAGCATTTTTAATTTCTTTTTGCCTTGCTCTTTTAACTGATGCTAGACTTCTTTGTTTTGCATCAATCTCATCACTTAGCGCTCTTGACACAGTTAACTTTAATTCTCTTTTCTTTGTACCTACTTTTAAAGTCTTTTTGTCTTTATTTTCACTATCACCTTTAAGTCTTTTGGTGGCTCTTTGCTCTGCTAATTTTCTCTTCTCAAAATCATTTATTATAGGGGGTGATTTAGGATTGAATGAAGTTTTTAGAGGAGCTCCTCTGTTGAGCGTTGAGGTTACTCTAGTTTTATTGTTATTAGATCTAAACGACCCACCTCTATTGGAGAATTTTCCAGTTTGTTTTTCGATTACTACAGAATTTTTCCCTTGAGTTTTAGCGATCTCAATATTCCTGATTGTTTTTTTGGCCGAGCCTGAAATTGTTAATTTTGTTTTTTTCTCCATACCTCATCACTCAATCTTTATAAACTATGTTTCTTGCAGACATAATTAATTCATCTGCTTCTTCTTTGGATAAAGCAAAATCTTCTAGATAACCTTGAATTTTAACTCTTTCACCTTTAACTACGTCATAACCACCAGTTAGTTCATCAGAAGCTAAATCTGCAAAATCTTCTAAACTTAGAATTTTTTGTTCACCCAGGGTAACTAACATTCCGGGAGTTAATCCCTTTAAATTAATCAAAGCATCTTCAAGACCCAATTCTTTAATTCTTTGAGAGATATCCTCCTGATCTTTTACATGAAACTCATTAGCTCTTTCTATCAAAGCTTTAGCTGTATCTTCCTCTATACCTTCAATCTTCATTAAATTTTCAGTAGAACTATCTTTGATATCATCAATAGTTGAAAAACCCTCAGCCACAAGCAGCTGACCTAGTGTTTCATCTAATTCCAAATTTTTTACAAAGTTTTCTGTTTTTTCTTTAAATTCCAATTGTCTTCTCTCAGAGTCCTCTGAATCTGTCATTATATTAATTTCAAAATTTAATAATTTAGTTGCAAGTCTTACATTTTGTCCTCTTCTTCCAATTGCTTTGCTTAAATTTTCCTCAGTAAGAATTACATCTAGTTTCTTTCTTTCGCTATCAACGTTGACTCTTTGTACTTCGGCTGGAGATAACGCATTTGAAACTAAAATTGCAGGATCTTCAGACCAATTAACTATATCAATTTTTTCTCCTTGCAGTTCATTGACTACAGCTTGAACTCTTGAACCCCTCATACCTACACATGCTCCAACTGGGTCTAACGAAGTGTCGACGGCTTTAACACATATTTTAGCTCTACTCCCTGGATCTCTAGAAGAAGATTTAATTTCAATTAAACCATCATAAATTTCAGGAACTTCTTGTACAAAAAGTTTTTCCATAAATTTAGGATGAGCTCTAGATAGAAATATTTGTTGCCCTCTAGGTTCTCTTCTAACATCATAACAATAAGCCTTTATACGATCACCTGCCTTAATGTTTTCACGAGGTATCAATTCATTTTTTTGAATTATTGCTTCGGTTCTTCCTAGATCAACAATTACATTTCCAAATTCTAATCTCTTTACAATTCCACTTAAAATTGAATCTTTCTTATCAATAAAATCGTTAAATTGTCTCTCTCTTTCAGCTTCTCTTACATTAAAACTAATCACTTGTTTTGCTGTTTGGGCAGCTATTCTTCCAAAGTCAAATGAAGGAAGTGGCTGTAATACTTCGTCACCAATAGACTTATCCTTGTTTAATTCGTTTAAATCAATTGCATCCTCTAATTTTATCTCGGTATTTGAATTTTCAGGATTTTCAGCGATTATCAATTTTCTAAAAAGCTCAATATCTCCATTGTCTCTATTTATAGAAACTTTAATTTCATTTTCCTGTCCAAATTTTGATTTTGCAGCTTTAGCAATGCCTGTTTCCATAGAACTTATAATTAGTTCTTTATCAATTGATTTTTCTAAAGCTACAGCTTCAGCAATTCTTAATAGCTCGAGTTTATCTGCTCTTTTGTTTAACATAATTTTGTTTACTCCAAAAAAAAATGGGCTAAAGCCCATTTTGTAAAGTTCAATAATGTAACTGCAATATAGTAAAGTTTTTTTTTAATTCAACAGAAACTATTTAGAAAAAACGTTTGTTTTATTAGTTTTTTCCCATGAAAATGAACCATTTTCTTCAGGTATTCTTCCAAAATGACCATAAGAGGCTGTTTTTTCATATATTGGTTTATTTAAATTCAACATTTCTCTAATACCTCTGGGGCTCAAATCAAAATTTTCTTTAATCTTTTCTACAACAAATTTATTTTTTTCTAGATCGTTATCAAATAAATCGACATAAATAGATAATGGTTTTGACACACCAATTGCATAAGCTAACTGAATTAAACATTTGTCAGCAATTTTTGAACCAACAACATTCTTTGCAATGTATCTTGCTGCATAAGCTGCAGATCTATCAACTTTTGTTGGATCTTTTCCAGAGAAAGCACCACCACCATGAGGTGCTGCTCCACCATAGGTATCAACTATAATTTTTCTTCCTGTCAAACCACAATCTCCGTCAGGTCCGCCAATTACAAAGTTACCAGTTGGATTTACATAAAACTCATCCTCATTAAAACCATCAAGAAAATTCTCAGGGATAGATTTTAACATATAAGGTCTTAGTAAATCTCTAACTTGTGATTGATTAACATCTGGTGAATGCTGTGAAGAAATAACTACAGATTTTACTTTTGATGGTTTTCCATCAACATACTCGAATGTTACCTGACTCTTTGAATCTGGTTCAATATTTTTTAACTTTCCTGACTTTCTATCCTCTGCCATTAATCTTAAAATTTTATGAGAATAATGAATTGGTGCTGGCATTAAAACATCTGTCTCATTACAAGCATAACCAAACATTATACCTTGATCCCCGGCTCCTTCATCTTTGTTGCCAGACGAGTCTACACCCATAGCAATATCAGCTGATTGGGAATGTAAATGACTTTCAATTTTTGTAGCTTCTTTCCAAGTAAATCCTTCTTGGTCATAACCAATATCTTTTATACAATTTCTTACTTTTTCTATTAATTCATCTTTTTTAATTTCTGGTCCTCTTACTTCACCAGCTAAAACAACTTTATTTGTAGTTGTTAGTGTTTCGCATGCAACTCTTGAATATGGATCTCCAGAAATAAAACTATCTACAACCATATCTGAAATCCTATCAGATACTTTGTCTGGATGGCCTTCTGAAACGGATTCACTAGTGAAAAGGAAATTTTTTAAATTACTCATTTCTAAGCTTCTTAAATGAAAATATTAAAAAAATATACAATAAAATTATTAATCCAAAAATTTTATTTCCAAATTTTGCGAATAGAGTCATCTCAATTTTTCTTGACTCAATTAAATCAATATAACCTGATTTATTTATATCAACTTTTTGCTCAATAACTCCTAGTGGATTAATAATTGCTGTTGTCCCATTATTTGCAGACCTTAAAACATATTTCCCACTCTCTATCGCTCTAAAAATACTATGAGTTAAATGTTGGTCTGGTCCAATTGATTTACCAAACCAGCCATCTTCTGAAATATTTACAATATAATCAAAGTTACTATTTGTGAAAATTTTACCTGAATAAATTATCTCATAACAAATAAGGGGTAATATTTTAACTGATAAATTATTATATTTCAGATCAATTATTTTTCTTTCTTCACCTTTTGAATATGATTGATATTCATTAGTAATTGTTTTTAAACCAATACTTTTTAATAAGCTTTTAAAAGGTAAAAATTCACCAAAAGGAACAAGATTAATTTTGTTATATGAATTTATTACATTAAGGTCATAGTCAAAAATAGATAATGAATTAAAATATTTAATAGTATTATTTTTATCTTCTTTGATATTAATCCCAATTGCTAATAAATGATTTTCGTTGAATTTATTTTCAAATAACCATTTGTATTCTTTTAGTTGGTCTTGTGAAATACCTGGAATAATACCTTCTGGCCAAATAAAAATTATTTTTTGATTTTTTTTAGGAGAGCTTATTTCAATTAGCTCTTCTATTGCAGTTATTGGATCAATATTATTATAAAATCTATCTATGCCTATATTTGAACTTAAAATTCTTAGTTTATAATCAAGTTTTTTTACCTCTTGATTATTAAATTTTTCTAAATTTTGTGAACCAAGTATATAAAATGACATTGTTGTAATAAGAAATGCAACACAAATACTAATATCTTTTTTATTCTCTCTTAAAATGAATATTGATGGGCTTGTAAATAATGAAATACAGAAAAGATTAAAGCTGTATGTGCCTATGACTGATGTAATGTTTAAAATTTCGATTTGATTAGAGAAACTATAAGCAATTAAATTCCAAGGGAAACCAGTGAGTATTAATCCTCTCACAAATTCTACTATTCCAAATATTAAAGAAAAAAGAAAAAATGAGCTTAAATTATTATTAGGTTTTAAAACCACAAATAGATAAGCAAATAAAGCATAAAACATGGCTAAGAAACCAGGTATTAATATTATTGTAAAGGGTATTAAAAACTTAAAATTTTGATCAAACGTTAATGATATTGAGATCCAATATAAATTACTTACGAAATAACCAAACCCAAACAACCAACCATAAAGAAAAAATATTCTTTTATTTTTATAAAACTTAATTTTTTTTATTAAAAATATATAGAATAAACTAAAAGTTAAAAAATTTATTACAACATAATTAAATGGAGGTAAACTTAAGGAAGTAAGCACTCCTAATAAAATTAAATAAATTAATTCAATATAAAATTTGTTTTTCAATTTAATTTATTTTTGATTGTACAGATTTAAATAATAGATTTTCCTCTTTTAACATTTTGGAATAATCTTTATTTTTTTTATGATCAAAACCTAAAAGATGAAGAAAACCATGTATGAATAATTTAGTAACTTTTTCTTTAAAAGATTTTAAATTTTGTGATCTTGGTTTGTCTAGATAATTATAGCTAATGATAATGTCTCCAAGATAAGTATTTTTTGAAATTTTTATTTTTTTATCTAATGGAAAAGATAATATATCGGTAGATTTATTTTTTTTTCTAAAAACTTTATTTAATTTTTTAATATTCTGATTATTTGAAAGTAATAGTGTTAAGGTTACTTTTTTATTCAAAAATTTATATTTTTTTGGAAAAGCTTTACATATTTTTTTAAAAAAAATGTCCTTATTTTTAAGTCTTTTTGACCAAGCCTTCTCCTCAGAGAAGACATTAATACTAATCATTATTTGAGTATGCTTTAACTATTTTAGAAACAAGTGGATGTCTGACTACATCTGAATGATCAAAATCAACTATGGATATTTCCTTTAAATGTCCTAGTAACTCTTTTGATCGAACTAATCCTGACATGCTTTTATTTGGTAAATCAATTTGAGATGGGTCACCATTTACAACAATTTTAGAATTTTCTCCAATACGTGTTAAAAACATTTTTATCTGAGTATCCGTAGCATTTTGTGCTTCATCTAAAATTGCAAAGGAATTTTTTAGAGTTCTACCTCTCATAAAAGCTAAAGGTGCAATCTCTATATCTCCAATCTCAATCATTCTTTGTATTTTTTCAAAGTCGAAGAGATCATATAAAGAATCATATAAAGGTCTAAGATAAGGGTCTACTTTTTCCTTCATATCACCAGGTAAAAATCCCAAACGCTCACCTGCTTCTACAGCTGGTCTTGAAAGAATAATTCTATCAATCTTTTTTTCTAAAAGCATAGTTAGACCTACAGCTACTGCCAAGAATGTTTTCCCTGTTCCTGCTGGCCCAGCTGAAATTACAATATCACTTTCCCTCAAGGCTCTCACATAGCTTTTTTGTTTTTCAGATCTAGGAATTATAGATTTTTTTGGAGTTTTGATAATATCTGTAACATTATTATTTTTTACTTTTTCATTAATCATAAAGTTATCAACCGATGAAAGTATATCTTTATTCTCTATACTTCCATTATTAATAAACTGATTAGCCAAAAATTGAATAGCATTTTTAATTTTTTCATTCTTTTCAGGTGTTGATTTAATTAAAATTGAATTTCCCCTTGAATATAAGCTACAATTTGTAATTTTTTCCAATTCTTGTAAATTTTTATTAAATTCTCCAACAACACCCATTAACAAGTTGTTGTCATGAAATATAACACTTAAAGAATTGTTATCTGAATAAACAAATTTTAAAGACTGGTCGATATTTTTTTTTTTTATTTCACTCAAGTTCTAAGCAACCTTCTGATCCGAATTGGTTATAACTTCACCGAATAAAGTGTTTCTATTACTATCTTTAATTCTCACTTGCACTATTTTTCCAATATCATTCTTTTTACCATTAAAAATTACAGATGTCATATACTCAGATCTGCCAAAAGCTTTGCTTTTATCGTCTGTTAAATTTTCAACCAAAACATCAACGACTTTACCCTTCAATGAATTATTCATTCGAATTTGATTTGCGAATAAAATATTTTGAATTTTTTCTAATCTTTCAATAGAAATTTTTTTTTCAGTTAATTTTAAATTTTCAGCTACTGTTCCTGGTCTTGGGCTAAAGATGAAAGAGTAAGAGTTAATAAATTTAACCCTTTCAATTAAATTAAAGGTATTTTTAAAATCCTGATCTTCTTCACCAGGATAACCTATTATAAAATCGCTTGAAAATTCTATGTTTGGGTTAATTTTTTTTAATTTATCAAAAGTATTTAAATATTCCTCAATAGTATGTTTTCTATTCATTAATTTTAAAATTTTATTAGATCCACTTTGGATGGGTAAATGTACAAGTGGCATTAACTTTTTAGAAGTTTTATAAACTTCAATCAAATCCTCCGTCATATCTTTTGGGTGAGATGTTGTGTATCTAACTCTTTTAATTTCAGATATTTTTTCAATGTTAAATATTAAATCTGATAGTCTGTATCCTTCATTGTCATAAGCATTTACATTTTGACCAAGTAAAATTATTTCTTTTGCTCCACTATCAGCTAAATATTTTGCTTCATCCAAAATTTGATTAAATGGTCGAGAATATTCTGGTCCTCTTGTGTATGGGACTACACAAAAATGACAAAACTTATCACATCCTTCTTGAATAGTTAAGAAGGATGAAACTTTTCCAGCTTCATTTTTTATTTTACTTAAATATTTAAATTTAGAAACTGCATCAAACTCTGTCTCTTCTATTTTTTTCTTTTTTTTAGTATAATTTAAAATTGTATCATTAATTTTATGATAAGCTTGAGGACCAATTACTAAATCTATGTAAGGTTCTCTTTTAAGCATTTCTTGGTTTTCTGCTTGAGCAACACACCCTGCAATAATCACCAATGGTTTTTTTTTAGATCTAAAAATTTTTTTTACTCTACCTATTTCATGATAAACTTTTTCTTTTGCTTTATCCCTAATGTGACATGTGTTTAAAAGATAACAGTTTGCTTCTTCATATTTTTCTGTTTTTTCATAACCAATTTTTTTAACTGAATCATATATCCTATTAGAGTCATACTCATTCATTTGACATCCAAAAGTTTTAATAAATATTTTTTGATTCATAATTATTAGGATTTTTTCTTAACCCCATATAATTCTAATTTATGGTCTACTAATTTATATCCATATTTTTCTGCAACTTTTTTTTGCAACTTTTCAATTTCTTCGTCTACAAATTCTATGATTTCACCAGTTTTCACATCTATTAAATGATCGTGATGGCCTTCATTTAATTCTTCATATCTAGCCTTTCCACCTTTAAACTCATGCTTTGTTAATATTCCAGACTCTTCAAATAGTTTTACCGTTCTATAAACAGTTGCAATACTTATTTTTGGATCAATTTTAGACACTCTATTATAAAGTTCATCTACATCCGGATGATCAGAAGACTCGGACATTACTTGTGCAATCACTCTTCTTTGATCAGTTAATTTAACTCCTTTTGCTATACATTTTTGCTCTATTGTTTCTGACATAAAATAATTTTAACTTAAATAAATAGGGTTAATCAAATTTTTTTTAATATTAAATTTATCGCACAAATGAGGGATATTTTCGTATTTTATGTCTTTTTCACCTTTAAAATCTTGAATGCTATAACAATAGTAATCAATATTATTAGTTAAATTAAATGCTTTAACTATAGAAAATGAATTTCTTATTCCTGCAAAACTTCCAGGCCCTCTATTTAAATAAATTGTATTAATATCTTTCAAGTATAATTGATGAGAATTTAAAAAATCATTAATAATTAAAGTTAATTTTTCATAATTAATTTTAGTATTCTCTTTAGTAATATTATAAATATCATTACTAGTTATGATCATTAAAAAAATTTTTTCACTGGCTACATCAATTATCAGTTTATTCATAATTATTTTATTTTCTAATATCAGTTCTAAATCAGATGAAAATAATATCAAATACTATTCCAATGATGAAGGAATTCTATCAATTATGTATCATCGTTTTAATGAGAATAAATACCCCTCAACCAATATTAAAATGGATATATTTAAGGAACATATAAATATTATTAAGAACTCAGATTTTAATTTTCATAATCCAAATAATTTTGATGAACAGTTTAATAAACCAAAACAAAAAAAAGAAATTCTTATAACTATCGATGATGCTTTTGAATCTTTTTATACTGAAGCATGGCCTTATCTAAAAGAACATAAAATTCCGTTTATTTTATTTGTTTCAACTGAACCAGTGGGAAAAAGAGGTTACATGACTTGGGAGCAAATTAAAGAGGTTGAAGGAAATGAATTTACAAATATAGGACATCATTCTCATACTCATGAATATCTTATAGATGTAAGCAATGAAGAGTTTATTTTAGATATTGAAACGGCTAATAAAATTTTTCTAAGAGAACTTGGTCATATCCCTAACCTATTCTCATATCCATTTGGTGAATACTCTAAGTTTATGAAAGATTATATATCTAAAAATTTCAAATATGCTTTTGGTCAGCATTCGGGTGTAATTGATTTAAATAAAGACAAATTTGAATTACCTAGATTTCCAATCAATGAAAAATACGGTGAGTTAAAAAGATTTAAATCAATAATAAATTATTTTCCACTTGAATATAAAAAAATACTTCCTGAGGAAAAACAATTAGACATAAACACTAACCCTCCAAATTTTAAAGTTGAATTTTTCAAGGAGCAAAAAAATTTATCTAATATCAATTGCTATTCTAATGAGGGAGATGTTTGGGAAAAATCAAAAACACTCTTTACCGACAACTCTTTAACAATTCAATTTAGAGAGCCATTCAAACCAAGGAGAGGTAGAGTCAATTGTTCTCTGAATGATAATGGAAAATGGAGATGGTTTGGTGTTCAATTCCCTATAAAAATAAAAGAGAATTAGATCAAACTTTCTAGATCTTTACTTGAGGGCAGCAGTCTTGCCTCATCGAAATCTTTTAAATTATTCTGTTCAATAATTTTTTGTAAGACCTCTACGTATTGACTCCCTGTTTCTGCATATTTATCTAAATGTTTAGACAAAATTAAACTATCTAAAAGTTTATTTTGATTTCTTAGTTCTGTTCTTGCTTTTCTCAAATTTTTATATGTTGAGTGAGTGTTTAAATTTCTTAAATACGCTCTTACAGAGAGCTGTAAACTATGAAATTTCATAACCTTATGATCTTTACCCTCATCAGCATTTTTGGGTTTTAGTCCTTCTCCAGACCAAGTCCATTGACCAAATAAAGCATTTCCCTTTAGAGCAAATCTTGAAGTGCCCCATCCAGTTTCTTTGGCTGCTTGAGCTATTGCTAATGAAACTGGTATTTCATCCATTCTTACTTTTAAAGTAGATAAATCATTTTTTCTTACACCATATTGTTTATACTTTTTTTCTAACCATTTTTTTTCAATATCTGTATTGCTATTTTTACTTAAAATTGTGAATAACCTTTTTCTATCAACTCTAATTTTATTATTTTCCTTAACTATTAAAGGGAGAACAATTTTTATAAACATATCCTTTCTTTTTTTAGTATTTCCAATATTTTTAATTTCATTTGGTAGAAGACCAATATCTATTGGTTTTACTAATTTTGTAGCTCTTACATCTTTTAAATTATAATTTACCTCTTTAAATAATGAATCAATTTCAGATGTTGTATATCTGACTAGATTAATTTCAGAATTATTCTCTTCTAAAATATCATATAATAAATCTCTCTCATCAGAATCTACTGATTCATCTTCTTCAATTAATTTATCTTTGTTTAAAGTATCATTTAAAATATTTTTTGAATTATTTGTGAATTCTTTGCTATTAAAATTTTTATCAGTGAAATTAATAATTATTGGTGTCACATAAAAAAATGAAATTATAATAAAAGAACTTAAAAAAAATCGTGAAACTATATTAAAGCTTTTATTTTTCAAATAACCTAATTTTTTAAATTTACTCATAAATTATTATTGTATAGCAACAACCTCTTTTACCTCTGGTAAATAATGACATAAAAGGTTTTGTACACCTTGTTTTAAAGTCATAGTTGAACTAGGACATCCAGAACAACTTCCTTGCAATTGTACTTTTACAACTCCATCTTTAAACTCTTTAAATTTTATATCTCCACCGTCTCTAGCAACAGCAGGTCTTATTTTTTGCTCTAAAATTTTTACAATTTTTTCCTCAATTTCATTTAAACTTGAAACTTCCTCTTTTATATTTTCATCAATTACAAACTCTTTACCATCTGCATAAAAATCATTTATAAGAGAAATTACGATATGTTTTATTTCATCCCATTTAATTTTCTCGTTCTTATTTACTGAAATAAAATCTTGACCTAAAAAAATACCCTCAACACCATTAATTGACAAAATGTTTCTCACCAATTCATTATGCGTATCTTCTTTATTTGTAATTTCATAAGGACCGCTGTTTGAAACTTTCTTCCCAGGAAGAAATTTCAAAGAATTTGGGTTCGGTGTTACTTCTGTTTGAACGAACATAAATTATTTATAGTGAAAATTTTAAAAAATAAAACTTGATAATAAATTTTTATTAAAAACCTACTATTTCTTTAATTCTTTCAATCTTTTTGGATGCAATTAAATTAGCTTTTTCAACTCCATCTAGAAGAATTTTATCTAAATAACTTTTATCTCCTAAAAGTCTTTTTATCTCATTAGAAATAGGTTCAATTTTATTCACAAGTTCTTCATTTAATTGTTCTTTAAATTCTGAAAAATTTTTACCTGCAAAATTTTTTACTGAGTTTTCTAATGTAGAATTAGTTAAACTTGAATATATTCCTAAAAGATTTTTCGCTTCTAACCTTTCATCAAGCTCCTTTATATCTAGTGGCATAGGCAAAGGATCCGTTTTCGCTTTTTTGATTTTGTTTATTATTTGATCCTTGTCATCTGTTAAATTTATTCTACTTAAATCTGACAATTCTGATTTACTCATTTTTTTTGAACCATCTTTTAAACTCATTATTCTTGAAAATTCTTTTTGAATTAAAGGTTCAGGAACTTGAAGAAAATTTTCTACTTCAAAATCGTTATTAAATTTTTGAGCTATATCTCTGCATAACTCCAAATGTTGCTTTTGATCATCACCTACTGGAACATGTGTAGCATCATATAAAAGAATATCAGCTGCCATTAAAACTGGATAAGAATATAAACCAATGCTAGCTTTCTCTTTATCTTTACCAGCTTTCTCCTTAAATTGAGTCATCCTATTCAACCAACCCATTCTAGCAACACAGCTTAATATCCATGCTCCTTCTGCATGAGCAGCCACACTAGATTGATTAAAAATTATACTTTTTTTTGGGTCTATTCCGCTTGCTATAAAAGTTGCAACAGTTTCCCGGATATTATTTTTTAATTCTTTAGGATCTTGCCTTACTGTAATGGCATGTAGATCAACTACACAAAAAATACATTTATTATCTTTATTGTTATTTAAGTCTACAAAGTTTTTTATGGCACCTAAATAATTTCCAAGATGAAGATTACCTGTAGGCTGAACACCAGAGAATATTTTTTTACCCATAAAATTAATACTTTAATTTAATATCATTCATTTGAAAAGCTTTGATGAAATAACACACAATTAAATAAAACAATAATCCTAATATAACAGATAAAACTAAATAAAAAGATTTAATTGATTGATTAAATGCTAACTCGTTTTGGAAAAAATTTAACATAAAATTAAAAAATAAACCCATCATAATTGATGCAAAAATTATTTTAATAAATTTAATAAAAAATATTTGATTAAAATAAAATAATTGTAGATTTTTTAAAAATAAAAATAACAATATAGAATTAAACCAAGATGAAATAGATGTGGCTATTGGAATTATTATAAAACCAATTTCACTAAAATAATACAAACTGATAAAGATATTAACCAATACTGAGATCAAGGAAATATAAAATGGAGTTTTGGTATCATGGTTTGCAAAGAAAAAACTTGAAAAAACTTTTATCAATGCAAAAGCAGGCAGACCTAAAGCAAAGTAATATAAAGCTAGGCTTGAGTTGCTCACCGAATTTTCATTGAAAGACCCATAGCCAAATAAAGCTGAAATAATTTGTTCTGATCCTATGATTAAAGCGATAGTTGCTGGAAGACTTAAGAACAAACTTAATTCAAGAGCTTTATTTTGTATAAGCAAAATCTTATTTTTATTTTGAGATTGAATATGTTTTGAAAGCTGTGGAAGTATTACAACACCAATCGCTATACCAGCTATCGCTAGGTTAATTTGATAAATTCTATCTGCATAATATAAATAAGAAACTGCACTTGCTTGAAATGATGCAATTATTGTACCGACTAAGATATTAATTTGAGTGACACCCGATGAAAAAATACTCGGCAAAAGCTTCTTAAAAAAAAATTTAACTTTGTTACTTACCTTTAATTCAAAACTAAACTTAAGTGAGAAATGTTTTGATACATATTTATATAAAAATATTAATTGTAAAAACCCAGCTAGAGAAACTCCATACGATAAATAATATACTAACTGGTCACCAAGATTTTTTGAAAAAATTAATACTAAAATTAAAACAATATTTAAAATTATTGGGGCTGCAGCAGCAGCTGCAAATTTATTGTGTGAATTTA
This sequence comes from uncultured Pelagibacteraceae bacterium, assembly GCA_902558585.1. GTDB lineage: Bacteria > Pseudomonadota > Alphaproteobacteria > Pelagibacterales > Pelagibacteraceae > Pelagibacter. Next base: position 42,237 of record CACEEO010000005.1, read on the forward strand.
AGATTGCAGAAAAAAATGAGGCTAAACAAATAAAAAATAAAAAAGGAAAAGTAATTCTTGTTAAATTAATTGCTACCTCCATTTTTTCTAAATCACCCACAAATCCTGGGGCAATAATTGAAACAAATGCAGGCATGAAAATTTCAATTATTATTGTTAAAAATAATAACCCTAAAAAAAGGAGATTAAAAATATCGTTAGCAAATTTATTTGATTGTTTTTTTCCCTGAGTAATTTCTGATGAATAACTTGGAACAAATGCTGCATTAAAGGTGCCTTCAGCAAACAATCTTCTAAAAGTATTTGGAATTCGAAATGCTACAAAAAAAGCATCAGCCAACATCCCTGTTCCTAGAAAAATTGCTATTAAAATATCTCTTAAATAACCAAGCAATCTACTAATGATAGTATAAAAACCAAATGTGCCTGTTGACTTAAGTAAGTTCATAAATCATATTAGTCTTAATTTTACCCCAATTGTACACATATTGTTATCAGAAATGAAAAAAACAAAAATTGATCATTACACAGATAAAGAGGCTTTAGATTTTCATAAAGACAAAAAACCAGGCAAGATTGAGATTATTTCTTCAAAAAATATGACGACTAAGCGTGATCTCGCTTTAGCTTACTCTCCAGGAGTTGCGGCCCCAGTAAAAAAGATAAGTGAAAATCCAGATGCAGCTTATGATTACACAAGTAAAGGAAACCTTGTTGCTGTAATAAGTAATGGTTCAGCAATATTAGGGATGGGAAATTTAGGTGCTCTTGCATCAAAGCCTGTGATGGAAGGAAAAGCTGTATTATTTAAAAGATTCGCAGATATCGATTCGATTGATTTAGAGATTGATTGTAAAGATTCAGATGAAATCATAAATTCAATTAAAAATTTTGCACCTAGCTTTGGTGGAATAAATTTAGAAGACATAGCGGCCCCAGATTGTTTTATAATAGAACAGAAATTAAAAGAAATTTTAGATATCCCAGTTTTTCATGATGACCAACATGGGACAGCGATTATAACTACTGCAGCATTAATTAATGCTTTAGATATTTGTGGTAAATCAATAAAAAAAATTAAAGTTGTAGTTAATGGTGCTGGAGCTTCAGCACAAGCTTGTACTGAGTTATTTAAAAACTCAGGAGTAAAATCTGAAAATATAATAATGCTAGACAGAAAGGGCGTTATTTATGAGGGAAGAACTGAGGGAATCGATCAATGGAAATCCAGATATGCAGTTAAAACCAAACATAGAACTTTAAAGGATGCTGTTAAAGGTGCTGATGTTTTTTTAGGATTGTCTGCAAAAGGTGTTCTAAAAAAAGAGATGGTTAAATCTATGGCAAAAAATCCAATTATATTTGCTTGTGCTAATCCTGATCCAGAAATTACCCCAGAGGAAATTAGTGAGGTTAGAAATGATGCAATTGTTGCAACAGGCAGATCTGATTACCCTAATCAAGTAAATAATTTAATTGGATTTCCTTATATCTTTAGAGGAGCTTTAGATGTGAGATCTAAAACGATAAATGAAGAAATGAAGGTTGCTGCAGCTAATGCAATAGCTAAGCTTGCAAGAGAAGATGTTCCTGATGAAGTTGTTGCAGCTATGGGTGGAGAAAGACCTCATTATGGAAAAGATTATATTATTCCATCTACATTTGATCCAAGATTAATTAGTGTAATACCAGCGGCTGTAGCAAAAGCAGCCATAGATAGTGGAGCAGCTAGAAAAAATATAGATGATTTTGAATTTTATAAAGATCAACTAAAACAAAGACTAGACCCAACCGTTACCATCATGCAGGGTATTAATTCATTTATTAAGAAAAATCAGAAAAGAATAGTTTTTGCAGATGGTGAAGATGAAAATACTTT